>JBGPXQ010000216.1:0-4735 GCA_041492805.1 Terriglobia bacterium
CAGCGACCACCATCACGACATATCCAACTTAGATTCAAGCAGTTAGATGTTTGCCATTCCCATTTAATCCCATATCAAATGGTGGCCCAAGCCTTGCACATTCCAAGTAGCTGGTACTGAACCATAAGTGTAATCATTTTCGCGCTTGGGTAGGCAATATGCTCACAAGGACCAATCAGAACTTCCTCACGAACGGAGGGACCCGGGCGCGTTCAGGCATGAACCGCGATCTTATGTACGGAATCAGCGTCGCAATGCGCTTGCAGGAATCGCAACAACCGTTCGGGAGCCTCAGCTTAGCCACAAAGAGTTGCTCAGCAGGCTGAAGCAGATTGATTGGGGCGGTGCCGAAGATTCGAATGAGAAACAAGGAGAATGTAATGAATCGAAGGGTAATTTTCGGAGTTGCGTTGGTTCTGTCCAGTGCTGGAATAGCTCTAGGGTCACAGCAGGGCAAGAACGACAAATCAAAGGAAACCATGACTGCTTCGGCGCGAAGCTCTTCAGGCGCGCCCAATGAGACCCGCCCAGCGCCGGCGACGACAGATCCTGATTACGTGATTGGTCCCGCAGATGTGCTCGACATCAGCGTGTGGAAGGAACCTGATGTGAGCCGAGCGGTGCCGGTGCGGCCCGACGGGAAAATCTCGGTGCCACTGGTTGACGATGTACAAGCTGCGGGGCAGACGCCATTGCAACTGGCAGAGCTGATAACCGAAAAATTGACAAAATACTTGAAAGCGCCGCAGGTGACGATCATCGTCACGCAGATCAACAGCCAGCGCGTTTTTGTGGTTGGTGAAGTGTCTCGTGTTGGAGCGATCCCCTTGCTCCCTGGTATGACCGTACTGCAGGCCCTTGCCAGCGCAGGTGGATTCAGCCCCTTCGCCGACCTGAAGAAGATTCGCATCGTAAGGACGCGCAACGGCAAACAGATCGAGTATCTGTTCAACTACCGGGACGTCTTGAAGGGCGAAAGGCCAGAACAGAACATTAAAATGGAGCCGGGCGACATGATCGTCGTTCCATAAGCAAGGGGTGCACACATGAGATCGGAGACACCAATCTGGGTCCTTGCCGCCTCACTTCTGTTGTGCGCCGCGAACACAACGGTGCAGGCACAGCAGCAGAATTCCACGTCGGCCAATCCTGCTGCGCCGATTCCTTCCTCGACTTCTTCCGGGAAAAACAAGAACGGGGGAGCAGTCCCGGCAGCGCGCGGGGTTTCCCCGGCCGATTCGGGGGATGCTTATGAAGTGCCGCAAGCTGAGCCAGATACGCATGCACTTTCGGGTGCAGAGACATTCGATGTGGGTTCCCTTGGAGGCAGGCGCAATATCTTCGATGTGGCGCTATTCCTCAACGAGATCGGTAGCATCGGGACCTATGTGGGAAGTAGCCAACCGCAGTCGGGAGCAGTTACGACTTTTGGAGGAACGCTTAATTTCAGCCGCTCTTGGAGCCGTTACCAATTGAAGGCATTTTATAATGGTTCAGATTTGGTTGGATACTCCCCCTCGAGCAGCCCATATCAGACCTGGAATCAGGCTGTTGCCATCGAGGAGGATATGAATTGGAACCGGTGGGTGGTGCGACTCCGTGATGATTTCTCGGCGTCACCGCAAGCGGCCTTCGGCGGCCAGGGCGCGGGTGGCCCCGGCCTTCTGGGACAAATGAGCCCGGCGGCGGGCGTTTCTTTGGGCGGTGTCAACTCAGGTTTCGGCTCAAGCGGAACGATCCTGACCGGGCAGGCAACGCGGCTGGGCAATACAGCGCTCGGCGAGGCGGACTATGCAGTCAGCCGGCGCTCCTTGATTACGTTTTCAGGTTCGTACGACTTGATGCACTTCACCGGTCCAGGCTATATCGACAGCCGTAGCACGAATGCGCAAGTGGGTTATGACTACTTAATAGACGCAAAGAGCACCATCGCATTCATTGCCGGCTACCGCCGTATTGTTTTCACTGCCAGCAATCAAGTGACGGAGAATGATCAATTTCAAGCCGCTTATGGGAGAAAAATCGCGGGGCGTCTAGCCTTCCAAATTGCGGGCGGGCCGACGCGTGTCCGGCTTTACAATTTCATACCACAGGTCGCTCCGCAATGGACGTGGAATCTCAATAGCGGCATCACATACGAATTACGCCGCACCGGGTACTCGCTTTCATATGCGCACGACGTCACGGCTGGTTCGGGCGTGCTTCTCGGCGCCCGGAGCGACACCTTCACCACATCGGTGCACCGCAGGTTAACCAGGTTTTGGACTTTGACCGCGAACGCCGGTTATGCGCGTAACGTCAGCTTGGCGGCTGCCGGGGCGACGGCGAGCAAGTTCAATAATTGGTATTTCGGCGCGAATATTGGCCGTCAAATTGGTCACCATTCCACTATTGGGTTCAATTACGGCGTCCAACGGCAAAGCGCAAACGCGAACGCATGTCCCGTCGCAAACTGCGGAAACACCGCGTTGGGGCAAACATTTGGCGTGACCTTGACGTGGCACCCTCGTCCGATAGCCATTGAATAGAGCGGCGGATCACCCTGCTGTTACGCATGCTCGCTGCCATCTCGAGGTTCGGTGCCTGCCCGACGAGGAATACGGCGTCCCACCAATGGGACACGGCGCGGGCGGCGCAGCCACTCCCATGCAGAATGATGGACCATAACGATAGGCTCCCAGCCGAGGGCGGTCCTCGCTTTCGTGGGATCAGCAATCAATCCGGAAGGGTCACCTGGATGCAGCGATTCGATCCGCACAGGGATGTCCCGGCCCGTGACTTCTCGAACGCCCTCCATCATTTCAAGAGCGGAAAACCCACACCCAGTTCCGAGGTTTAGAAAATCCGACTTGCCTCCCCTACGACTCTGTTCGAGGGCGCGACTTTGTACATTAGCCTTGATAAGTCCGTGCTTTATGTCCGAACTCGCGCGTCAGTTTTCAGTTATCTCCAGGCTTCGCGGGCGGTGAATGCCTACAACCTTACAGACGAGGCGGTGAGGTCGATTGTAGAGAAAGCGTCGCACCCAGGGGGCGTTGCTCTTGATATGATTGCGCTCGTTGCCGAACGCCCGACTGAAAGCGTGCTCGCGGGCGGTTGGGGGGATCGCGATCACAACAACGGAGGAGGATTTCATGCAATATGCCAGCGAGGAAAACCTGACCGATCTTTCTCTGAAACGTTGGGAAGCATGCCACTCGCCACGGCTCCGCCAGATCATGCAGTCGCTGATCAAGCATCTGCACGGTTTTGTCCGCGAAGTGGATCCGACAGAACACGAATGGCTGATTGCCGCCAACTGGCTCGTGAAGACGGGCCAACTCTCTTCGGAAAAACGGAACGAATTCATTCTCCTCTCCGACGTGCTCGGCATCAGCATGTTGGTAGACGCCATCAACCATCGCTTTCCCACCGGCGCAACGCCTTCGACAGTCATGGGGCCGTTTCACATCGAAGGCTCCCCGGAGATGGCCATGGGCGCCGACATGGCCGCGGGGCTCGCGGGGGAGGCTTGCTATGTTGTTGGCACCATTCGCGATCTCAATGGAAAACCGATCGTTGGAGCGAAGCTCGATATTTGGCAAGCCGACGCGGACGGTATGTACGAATCTCAGCTGGGCAAGGAAGAACCGTTCTTGCGCGCTATTTTCCGCACTGGGCCTGATGGCAAGTACCTCATCCGAACCATCGCGCCGCCGGGTTATTCCATTCCCATAGACGGCACGGTCGGCGACCTGATGAGGGAGACGGACATTTCGCATTACCGGCCCGCGCACATTCACTTTTATATTTCCGCACCTGGTTATCAGCCGCTCATCACGCACTTGTTCAAGAAGGACGCGCGATACATAGACTCGGATGTCGTTTTCGGAGTGAAGGAAAAACTCATCGCGGAATTCAAGAAGCAGCCCCCGGGAAAGACTCCTACAGGAGAAGTTTCGTCAAAACCATTCTATGTTGTGGGCTACGACTTCACATTGAGCGAGTAATAAGCCTGGGAACAGACAGGAATGAAATTTCGATGCGCGTTAGATTGATGCTGCCGAGAGGCTCGCTCTTGGTACAATCCACTCGCGACCATTTGGCATACCGCCTTTGTCGCGAGCGATCGAACCACCTAATCGCACGGAGAAACCAAAATGCCGGGATTCAGAATCGTAGCCATCATCGCGCTCTGCGCTGCCGTAGTTCTCCCCGCATCGACGCGGCCGCCGCAAGCACCGGGCTCACGTGCAGGCGTGCCTGATCCAAAGCTTGTCGAAGACCTCGTCTACGCCAACCGTATCCTGTACGACCAGGGCGTGCTTGACGGCTTGGGGCATGTGAGCGCGCGCAACGATAAGGACCCGAACCGATTCCTTATGGCGCGCAGCATGGCGCCGGGACTCGTCACTGCCGGCGATATCCTCGAGTTCGACCGGGATGGCGAACCGATCGATGCGCGCGGCCGTGCAGTGTACGTGGAGCGATTTATCCACGCGGCGATTTACCGCGCGCGGCCTGACGTGAAGGCGATCGTTCATAGCCACTCGCCTGCGCTCATCCCATTCGGTGTGACCGGGACGATTCTGCGTCCGGTCTATCATGCGAGCGCATTTCTCGGCGCAGGTGCGCCCATCTTCGAGATTCGCGACGCAGCAGGCATGACCGACATGCTGATTCGCGACAACAAGCTCGGCGACGCGCTCGCCAAGTCGCTCGGTGACAGGGCCGTGGTGCTAATACGCGGCCACGG
>JBGPXQ010000053.1:0-11126 GCA_041492805.1 Terriglobia bacterium
ATGTGGCGCGGGAGCGCGCACCACGGCGCGAACAACCCGGCTCAGACGGGGGCGATGCGCCCCGTGCCGGGATGGGCGCAATACCGCATGCCGATTTCCGGCCTCTATCAAACCGGAGCCTGCACGGCTCCCGGTGGCTCGGTTACCGGAATGCCCGGACGAAATGCGGCGACGGTTATCCTCAAGGACTTTGGAACCAGCATCGAGGAAGTGGTGCGCAAGAACGCAAACAGGGCATCGTAGAAAATAACTTGCTGCAGGTGTCTGGCGATCTAGGAGGTGTGCTTGTGAGGAACAGAGAGGGAGCCCTGGCCGTGGCGTTAACCTTGGTATCGTTGGCGGGGCCATTCGCCCTGGCGCTCAGTCTTAGAGCGCAACAACCGGTGGAAACACAAGCCGCGAAACAGCAAGTGCCCGGCAACTTGGCGGAACATGTGCCTCCCGTGCAGCCGATCCCCTACAGCCACAAGACGCATCTGGCATTGGGTCTGCAATGTCAGATCTGCCACACGAATCCGGATCCAGGCAACCTGATGACGTTCCCGGCCACCAGTACCTGCATGTCATGTCATACCGCAATTGCTAAGAGCAAACCTGCGATCCAAAAGCTTGCTTCGTTTGCGAAGTCGCAACAGCCCGTACCGTGGGTGCGCGTCTATGCAATCCTCCCAGGTGTGAATTGGACGCACCGCAAACATCTGGAAGCGGGCATGAAGTGTGAAACGTGCCATGGGCAGGTCGCCGAGATGGATGCAATGTCTGAAGCAACGAGTGTAACGACGATGGCAGTCTGTATCAGTTGCCATAAAGCAAACAACGCCCCGACTGTTTGCCAAGCCTGCCACGCGTGGCCTTCGAACTGAATGCGAGTCGGGGGGCAATCCAAGACTGCGACGAGGTTAAACCAACACTCGCACCTGCCCTGGGCTTGAGCTGTCTCATAGGGTATTGGGGCCCAACCTCACACGTGCGAGCCGAGCATTGTGGAGCTTACGGAGGAACTGTCATGCGATACATGGTTGCCGTCGGCGTGCTTCTCGCAACCCTCATCATTGTCAATGCCTCACTCACTCAGTCCACTATGGCTGATGACGGCGAGCACCTACTGACAGTCGATCACTATGTCTCCGTGCGGTCTACAGTGCCGTCGATGGCCGGTCAAATTGCGCAGATCTACGTCCGGGAGCGGCTCCGAGCGGGCACTGTTCTTCGGACCGCATCCGTAGCGGACCGGGTAGTGCTGTTTGTTCATGGCGCGGGCACGCCCGCAGAGGTGGCGTTCGATGTGCCATACCAGAACTACAGTTGGATGGCGTACCTCGCTCAGGCGGGCTTTGACGTGTTCGCAATGGATACCACTGGTTACGGCCGGTCGACCCGGCCGGCGGCGATGAACGATCCATGTAACCTCGCGCGTGACCAGCAGACGGCGTTCGTTCCGAGCCTTCTAGCCGCGCTGTGCGCGCCGAGCTACCCGCGCCAGGCGACAACGATCGCATCCGATTGGAACGACATCGGCGCGGCGGTCGACTACATTCGAACGCTGCGACACATTGATCGGGTGAACCTGGTCGCGTGGTCGCTGGGTGGACCGCGAGCGGCCGGCTATGCCGCGCAGCATCCCGACAAGGTGCAGAAGTTGGTTCTACTGGCGCCTGCGTACACGCGGGCGTTGCCCGCGAGCGCGCCGGCGCAGCTCCCAGCTGAGGGCCCGGCCATGAATACACAATCACACGACGAGTTCACCGCAAACTGGGATCGCCAGGTGGGTTGTCAGGATCAATACGATCCGGCTGCAAGTGAAAGCGTATGGTCGGAAATGATCAAGTCGGATCCAGTCGGAGCAACGTGGGGGCCGGGTGTGCGGCGCGCCCCCCAGGTGACGACTTGGGGCTGGAACGCCGCAATGGCGGCAAGAACGCAGATCCCGATTCTCATGATCAGCGGCGAGCATGACAAGCAGGTGTCACCGGAGCGGGTTCGGGACCTCTACGCCGACCTCCCTTCGCCCCAGAAAGTGTTCGTCGATCTGGCCTGTTCGTCGCACAACGCGATGTGGGAGAAGAACCACCTGCTTTTGTTTCGCGCGTCGCTCGAATGGCTGACCCGGGGCTCGGTCAACGCAAAGAAGGAAGGAATGCTGCGCCTGGGATATCCGGGGGCTGAATGATCGGGACTGTGTCTATCTCCTCGCGGTGAATAGGGCGCCGATCGCAGGATCAATAAATCCACTTCCACGAAGTCTTCCTGAATGTCGTAATGAAAATGGACAATGTTGCCGCGAGGACTTACCGGACCTCGTTGTTCTCAGAGCAGACATATTCCTTAATTTGCCAGTCCGGTTTCAACTTGAAGATTTTCTGAGCGGTCCAAGTTTTCGTATATGCCTTCGCGTCGTCAATCGTGTAGTTGACCTCCAAGGTGTCGTGGTCAGTGCGGCGGACGCGTTCTACGACGTGCAGGGCATCGGAATGCGGAAGACCCATGGGGTCGAGCCAGGTCTTGTCGTTCAAACCAATCGTGTCCACGACGAGTGTGTTTCCTTCGTATCTGCCAATCGAGTGCCCCATATACGTGGGATCGAGATCCTTGGGATGTCGTCGCCCATCCGTAAAGACTTGCCGCACTTGGGACTGATACTCGAAGATCATCACCACCCGGTCACGCGCGTGAACGATTTCCCAAGGAAACGGCTGCAGCATGATCCGTGGGACACCCGGTGGGATGCACCGCTCCGTTGGGTCTGGCCCTGTGTCCGGATCAGCTTGGTTATTCTCCAGGTCGCGCTTCTTGAGCACCGCCTCCGCCCAAGGCTGGAAAGGGGGATCCTCCTTAGGAAGAAGGTTTCGACGGTACTCGGTTATAAACCAAACTCCAGAGAAATCCGGTTTGCCAGAAGCAGCCCGGGCTTTTGCCGGTCCCGAGTGTTGCGCTGTCTGAGCGAGAGTAGAGGGCGAAGAGGCAAGTGCCGCCGCGAGAACCAAACCCATAAAATGAATTCGTACCATAAACCTCCTGGCATGACTCAAGTATCCGCCCCGGCTCGGCCCGGGGACCTACGTCACCCGCCGCGTCGAAGCGACTTCATTACTTGAATCCCTGTCCGTCGAACTCCTGTCCGTTAGCCAACATGACGCTGACCAGACGCAAGATCTTCCTGCCGTTCTTGGCAGGAGCGCCGGTAACACTGAGTAGGTCTCCTGCCTTGATCATTTCCTTCTTCCAGCCAGCCCTGGCCAGCATGTTCGGACTATTGCCTTCGACGCGCCACTGTTCGACGTTGCCTTTGTCGTCCTTCGCGTCGAGAGAGATGAATACATGGGGATTAGACCACACAAAATCGGCCACGGTTCCTTTCAAGGTCACCGGGTGCTCTAGATCGAATGCCGAGCCGGAGTGGTGAGCAAACACCGGACGCGAAACCAAAACAACAATAATTGCCAGAGTGAATACGATCACTCGTTCATTTTTCATGGCTACACCTCCCGGCCAGATGGCCGGAATTCCCCGTTTTGGATTTCATGCTGTATGGATAATATACACCTGACCGGCACCGAAACCTCAGACAGCAATTCGTCTACGCGCTTGCCTGATTGAGAAGTTCGACAGAAGGACGGTCGAGTTTAAGTTCTACGCAGGCAATCAAATCGTTCAGTTGTTCAAAACTCGTAGCACTTACAATGGGCGCCGTGATGCTGGGGCGGGCAAGCAACCACGCCAGTGACACTCTTGCGGGCGTGGCATTGTATTTTTTCGCTATCACGTCCAATGCCTGAAGAATCTTGAAGCCGCGCTCGTTGAGATACTTCTTTACGGATCGGCCACGAGCGCTCTTCGCCAGATCGCTTTCCGATCGATACTTGCCGGAGAGAAATCCGCTGGCCAGAGGATAGTAATTGATGACGGCGAGTCCTTCCTTTTCGCACAAAGGTTCAAGTTGACCTTCGTAGTCCACACGTTCACAGAGGCTATAGTTCGGCTGAAGGGTTTGATACCTAGGCAGGCCCGCCTTCTTGCTGATTTCGAGCGCCGCAGCGAGTCTGTCCGCTTTGTAGTTCGAAGCCCCGATGGCCTTGATTTTCCCTTGCCTGATCAGTTCAGCGTATGCTCCCAGAGTTTCCTCTAGCGGTGTGTCCGCATCATCGAGGTGAGACTGATAGAGGTCGATGTAGTCGGTTTGCAGGCGGCGCAAGGAGTCTTCCGCGGCGCGCAAGATATAGGATTTCGATAGCCCTTTCTCTCCCGGTCCCATTTCCATGCCCACCTTCGTTGCTATGATCACTTTGTCTCGATTTCCGCTTCGCTTCAGCCATTTGCCGAGAATTGTCTCTGATTCCCCGCCTGCGTGGCCGGACGCCCACTTGGAATAGACATCAGCCGTATCGATGGAATTGAAACCCGCGGCCACGAACGCGTCGAGCAGTTTGAAAGAGGTTGGTTCATCTACCGTCCATCCGAAAACATTTCCTCCAAAAACAAGGGGAGAGATTTCCAGTCCCGAGCTGCCCAGCTTGCGCTTATTCATTCCCGCCCTTTCTGTGTTCGCTATGCGAATCTCAATACAGGCTTTCGATGAAATCACGAGGGGCAAAGGTACATGCGAGAGCCCCGACTTGGATAGCATCCTGCACCCGTTTAGGTTCTTTCGGGTCAATTCCTACTGAGCTGTCCCCTTCGCCATGCCAATACTTTCGGGCCATAGCCACAGGGCGCGTGTCTTATGCCCAATACGTGCGGTCGAGAGTGCGATACTGAATCGCTTCGCCGAGGTGGCGCGTTTCGAGGTTCGCGGACTCATCTAAATCGGCGATCGTGCGCGCAACTTTCAGGATGCGGTCGTGTGCGCGCGCGGAAAGTCCCAGGCGTGTGATTGCGGTCTCCAGCATTTTCTCGCCATCGTCGGAGATGGCGCAAAATTTCCGGATCAGTTTCGGCGGCATTTGCGCATTCGCGAAAACTCTCTTCTCGCCCGTGAACCGTTCGGTCTGGCGCGCGCGGGCGCGCAGCACACGCTCGCGCACCGTGGCGGAATCCTCGGAAGCCACGGCGCCGCGGAGTTCCTTGTACTTTACGGCTGGTACCTCGATGTGGATGTCGATGCGATCGATCAGTGGCCCGGAAATTCTTGAAACGTAGCGCTGAATCTGTGGCGGTGAACAGTGACACTCGCGCGTCGAGTCGCCGAAGAATCCGCACGGACACGGATTCATCGCCGCGGCGAGCATGAAGCGCGCGGGGAACGTCACCGAAGTCGCCGCGCGCGAGATCGTCACCGCGCCATCCTCGAGCGGCTGGCGCATCACTTCGAGCACGTTGCGCTGGAATTCCGGCAATTCGTCGAGAAAGAGCACGCCGTGATGCCCGAGCGAAACTTCTCCGGGCCGCGGCACCGCGCCGCCGCCGATCAATCCCGCGTCGCTGATCGTATGGTGCGGCGAACGAAACGGGCGCGTGCCAACAAGGCCCCGCGAATCATCCAGCAGCCCCGCCACGCTGTGGATGCGCGTCGTTTCGATGGCCTCTTCGAGCGACATCGGCGGCAGGATCGTTGGAATGCGCTTCGCGAGCATCGTTTTCCCCGCACCCGGCGGGCCGATAAAGATGATGTTGTGCCCGCCGGCGCAGGCAACTTCGAGCGCGCGCTTGGCGGCCTGCTGGCCGCGGACATCGCGCATATCGACCGGATATTGCGCGGCGTCGGCCAGCATCGTGCGCGCGTCCACGCGCACCGGCGCGAACGATTCCGGCGCGTTGATCAGGTCCACGGCCTGCGGAAGCGTGCGCACCGCGAAGACGTCGATGCCTTCAACCACCGCTGCCTCGCGCACATTTGCCTCCGGCACAACTACCGCGCGGATGTGGTGTTCGCGCGCCGCGAGCGCGGCTGAGAGGGCTCCGCGCACAGAGCGCACCTGCCCGTCGAGCGACAGTTCTCCGAGAAAAATGAATTGGTCGAGCCGCTTCCCAAAGAACGTGCCCTGGCAGCCCAGAATCGATAATGCCATCGGGAGATCGAACGCGGAACCTTCCTTGCGGATGTCGGCGGGCGCCAAATTGACGGTGACGCTCTGCAGGGGAAAATCGTGGCCGCAATTCTTGAGCGCGGCCTTGATGCGTTCCCGGCTTTCCTTCACGGCAACATCGGGCAGGCCGACAACGTTGAAGTCGCCGAGCCGGCTCGAGCCAACGTCCACTTCCACTTCCACCACGTAGGCGTCGATGCCAAAAACGGCGGCGCTGAAGGTTTTGAAGTGCATCGGGTGGCGAAAACGGAAGGTTTCCGCGGGCGCAAGAGTAACGCAAATGCACCTATCAATCCAGTATTAGAGCGCAGACTGAATTTCAAGGCATTCTAGAGCGATATTCTTACGCACATCCGGGACCCTCGGCGCTTTACAGTGCGTGTGGACGCGCCTATAGTCGCTTCAGGTGCCCGGTCGGGCCATTTTATTCGAACGAGAGAGGATCCTCCATGCTGATTGTCCTGATCGTAGTTGTGGTGGGCCTGGTTCTGTATCTCATGACGGCCTACAACGGCCTGGTGCGGCTGAAGGTGCAGTGCGACAACGCCTGGTCGGACATCGATGTGCAGCTCAAGCGCCGGTACGACCTGATCCCCAATATTGTTGAGACGGTGAAGGGCTACGCGTCGCATGAAAAGGGTACGCTCGAAGCCGTCGTGGCCGCACGGAATCATGCGATGACCGCGCAGGGTCCGGCGGCCAAGGGTGAGGCGGAAGGTATGCTCGCCGGTGCGCTGCGGCAAGTGTTCGCGCTGGCCGAAGCGTATCCGCAATTGCGTGCCGTCGAGAGTTTCACGCAATTGCAGAACACGCTCAACGAAATCGAAGACACGCTCCAGAATGCGCGACGGTACTACAACGCCGTCGTGCGCGACTTCAATACGATGATCGAGCAGTTCCCCTCCAACATTGTTGCGGGAATGGGCCACTTCAAGGAACGGGAATTTTTCCAGGTAATCGCCCCTGCCGAGCGCGACGTGCCGAAGGTCAGCTTCGGCGCAACCGGCGCATAGCCGCGATGGGAAACCCTGATACGAACGCAGCGGACGATTACCAACGAATCGCGCGGCAATACTTTTTCCGCGGTGCTGTGCTGCTTGCCACGATTGTGGTTGTGTTTGCGGCGCCCACGGCGGCGCGGCAGCTCAAAATCCAAAAATTCTCATCGGAGATTTTTGTTCAATCGGACTCGGCATTGAACGTCACGGAGACGATCGAGGCGAATTTCATCGGCTCCTGGCACGGTCTCTACCGCACGATTCCGGTCGAATATGTGACGCCGCAGGGGTTCAACTACACGCTGTTCGTAAAGCTCGACGGCGCAACCGATGCCGCCGGCCACCCGCTCAAAGTCGAATCCTCGCGCGACCGGCACTACCTGAAATGGAAAATCTACGTCGATGACGCGACCGATGCCGTCCGCACGATCGTCCTGCACTACCGCGTCAGCAACGGCCTGAAATATTTCGAAGACCACGACGAGCTCTACTGGAACGTGACCGGAGACGAATGGGACGTCCCCGTCGGGAATGCCAGCGCGCAGGTCCTGCTGCCGCCGGGCGTAACCGGAATCCGCGCGCTCGAATTCACCGGCGCGTACGGTTCGCGCGCCCAGAACGCCGATGTGACCACGTCGGAAAACAGCGTGAGCGTCTCCATGCTGCGGCCGCTCGCCTTCCACGAAGGGCTGACCGTCGTTGTTGGCTGGGACAAGGGCTTCGTGAAGGAACCCGGGACAAGCGATCTTGTCAGCCAATTCCTTGCAAGCAACTGGCCCATATTTTTCCCCGTGCCCATCTTCCTGTTCATGTTCTGGTTGTGGTACGCGCGGGGGCGCGACCCGCGAGTCGGTCCGGTCGCTGTGCAGTATGCTCCACCAGAAGGGATGACACCGGCTGAGGCAGGCACACTTGTGGACGACGACGCAGCCATGCGCGACATTACGGCGACGATCGTGGACCTCGCCGTGCGCGGCTACCTGGTAATCGAGGAAAAAGAGAAAGACCAAATGCTGGGCCTTTACAAGAACAAAGAGTACGTCTTCCACATGAAAAAGAAGCCAGCGGAGTGGGCTGGCCTGAAGTCACATGAATTGGTTTTGCTCGCCGGTATTTTCGCGAATGGCACCGAGCCTGACGTCGAGCTTTCCTCCCTGCAGAATCAGTTTTACAAGAATCTTCCTGGCATTAAAGAAAGCATCTTCGACGCGTTGATGGAGCGCGGCTATTTCCAGCACCGGCCGGACTACGTGCGCAGCGGCTTCGTGGCCGGAGGGGTTGTCGTAGGCGTGCTGCTGTTCTTCAGTGGAAACGCGCTTTCGCAAAAGATGGGGATGGCGCAAGCGCCGTTCAGCATCGCAGCGGTGATTTCAGCCGCAATTATCGTAGGATTCGGATGGTTTATGCCGGCGCGAACAGCAGAGGGAGCGAAGGCCCTGGCCGGCGTGCTTGGCTTCGAGGATTTCCTGTCGCACGTCGAGGCCGGCCGCATGGAGCGCATCAGCCAGACGCCGGAGACGTTCGAGAAATTTCTGCCGTTCGCCATGGCGCTGGGCGTCGAAAAGAAATGGGTCGGCGCATTCCAGAACATATATTCACAGCCGCCGTCCTGGTATCAAGGCGGCTACTATGGCGGCGGATTTCATCCGCTCATGTTCGTCAACAGTCTGGACAATATGACGGCGCGGGCGAGTTCCGTGATGGCTTCAGCTCCGAGGAGCAGCGGAGGTTCAGGCTTTGGCGGTGGGGGATCCTCGGGCGGCGGGTTCGGCGGCGGAGGCGGCGGCGAATTCTGAGGAGTCACCTCGAAGGCTATTGGCGGTTCGAATGTTCCTCAATGCGTCTCATTGAACGGATCGCTCGCGTCCTGCCAATCACGGACGGCTTGACGTATGCGCTCGCGTCGTACGAATTACAGTAGTGAGCGCGCGTGCCAGAGCCGGCGCCGCTGTACGAAGTTCCGCAATTCGTTGCCGGGCGAGGCGCGAAAGAATTTTTTGGCCGTGAGGCGTCAGGCGCAGGATCACCTGGCGGCGGTCCGTTCGCGATCGCTCTCTTCGCAACATCAGTTGGCGCTCGAGGCGGTCCACCAATTCCACGATGCTGTGATGACGAAGCGCCATACGCTCGGCGAGCTCGCGAATCGTGGCCTCCCGGCCGACGGGAAGTCCGCGCAGCGCCAGCAAAAACGAGTATTGCTGCGGTTCAAGACCCGCAGCACGGGCCGTCTGCTCGCTGCCATTCAAGAACTGCCGGATCTGATAGCGGAATTCCGCCAGTGCACGGAATTCAACCGAACTCATAGTGTTGGCCATTCATTCATCATTATATCGTTCTAAGATATAAATGCCAATCCGGCCAGACAGGAACGAACATGCGCCTGCCCCCAAATCGTTTTCTCGGAGTCCAGCAGGATCGTTACGGGGCCATCGTTGACCAGCTCAACTACCATATGCGCCTGGAAGACACCGGTTTCAACCCGAACGCCGAAAGTGCGCAAGCATCGAACGAATTCTTCATAAAGTCGATTGGCGTCCTCAGGTGGCGCGGCTTGGATGTACGACGGCCGGCGGCCGCCGCGCGTGTCTCCATACAGCGTGAATTGCGAGACGACGAGCGCGGAACCGCCAATCTCTATGAGGGAGCGGTTCATCTTGCCCGCATCGTCGGCGAAGATGCGCAAGTTGGCGATTTTCTCCGCAAGATACAGAGCGGATTCCGGTGTATCGCCCCGACTCACGCCGAGCAGGATCAGCATTCCCGCCGGGATTTCCCCGGCTACACGAGCCTCAGCTGTGACACGGGCCTGTGTAACACGCTGGACGACGGCACGCAAAATATCCCTCTATTCCGGCGGCTCCAAGCGGAGCCCGCACCCATTGAGCGCGCGATTCTAACCCGAAGCGCCCGGACTCCGCGGAAAGATTTCCACATTTGCATCTGCGTCAAACTGTGTTAGAAGATTGAGTCTCGAGGTAACCCAGACCTTGAAACTTGCACTGATTGGCACACACGGCGTTGGTAAGACAACGCTCGCTTACGAAATCTGTTCCCTTCTCAAGAAGGCCGGCCACAACGTCGAGTTGGTAACAGAAGTGGCGCGGCGGTCACCGTTCCCGGTGAACGAAGGAACCACACTCGAAGGCCAGCTCTGGATCCTGCACACACAGATCGCCAGAGAACTCGATGCCGGGTATCGCGCGCCGCACTTGATCTGCGATCGAGCCGCGTTGGACAGCTACTGCTATCTGGTAAACAAATTCGGGCGCCAAAAACAACTTGAGCAGTGGCTCGGGTGGTGGATGGAAAGTTACTCGCTGCTCGTCTATGTGCCGCCGATGGCGGACGGCATTCCGCCCGACGACTTTCGCTCGGAAAACCTCGAATTCCAGGAGCGCATTCACGAGCTGATCGGAGAAATGTTATCCGAAACACCGTTCTACGGACTGCACGACCGCGTGCTGTGGCTGGACCGGCGTGACCGCCGAGTCTGGGGCGAGACGATCTTTGCGGCCACTGCTCCGTTGCTTCGCCCGGCGACCCGCGCCCAAGCCGCATCAGCGCGCTGATCTTCCTCCAGTTGCGTTCATCCCTTTTTGCTAACTCGCTGAGGCTTCTTTGAACGCGGCGCGGGTTGGCAGCTTGGACAAAAATAGCTGCTGCGCCCGGCAACGATCACGCGCCGGATTTTTCCCCGGCAGCGAACGCAGGGTTTTCCTTCCCGTTGGTAAACACGGTGACGGTGCTGGAATTCGCCGCGATTCCCATCAGAATCCACATAATCCGAAATCGAGGAGCCGCGCAAACGGATCGCTTCCGTAAGAATCTCGCGGACCGCGCGATGGAGCGTCGCAAGCTGAGTTTGCGTAAGATCGCAAGCGATACGTGCCGGATGAATCCGCGCGCGAAACAGACTTTCGTCGGCATAAATATTGCCTACTCCGCGCAGGACACTCTGGTCGAGCAGAAGGGCTTTGATTCGAGCGGGCCGCGAGACGAATCGCGCGCGAAATTCCTCCAGAGTGATTTCGAGGGGTTCCGCTCCCAGGCGGTCTCGAAACGCGGCGAACAGCGATTCCGGAACCAGAAGGATGCGGCCGAAGCG
>JBGPXQ010000187.1:0-5356 GCA_041492805.1 Terriglobia bacterium
GAATTTAATTTGTATTTCAGCAACGATGATGGACAGAAGTGGACGCGACTGCGAGGCGGCCTGCCGACCATTCCCGTGCGCGACTTGACCATCCAGGGACAAATGAACGATCTCGTCGCTGCGTCCTTCGGCCGCGGTTTCTACATCCTCGATGACTACAGCCCGTTGCGGGAAGCGACTGCGGAAATGCTCCAGAAACCTGCCGCACTCTTCGCGGTTCGCGACGCGCTGATGTTCTTACCGTCGCAATTGCTGGGCGGCTCAGGCAAAGCCTGGCAGGGAGAATCATTTTTCTCGGCGGCGAATCCTCCATTCGGCGCGATGCTGACCTACTATTTGAAGGACGCTTTGAAAACGAAGAAGGAGCGGCGAATCGAAGCCGGACACGAAGCAGAAAAAGCGGGCAAGTCCACGCCGTATCCCACGCCAGACGAATTGCGGGCGGAAGCCGAAGAGCCCGCGCCGATCATTGTGCTGACCGTGAGCGACGCCGACGGAAACGTCGTTCGTCACATCGAAGGTCCGCTCACCGCAGGCTTCCATCGCGTGGCTTGGGATTTGCGTTATCCTGCATCATCTCTGCAACCACCGCCACCGCCCGAAGGCGATGATGATGAGCGGCATCCCGCCGGGCCGCTCGTGATGCCGGGACAATATCGAGTCACGCTCGCGCAGCGAGTTGGCGGAGTGTGGACCGATCTGGCCGCGCCGCAGACATTCAACGTTGTTGCGGACGGAGTGCAGCAAATGTCTCCCGCAGATCGCGCCGCGCTCGTCGCGTTTCAGCGCAAAGTTGCTCGGCTGCAGGGCGCTGTGATCGGCGCACTCGAAACGGCAAACAGCACGAAGGAACGCCTGGGACAAATCGAACGCGCACTGCAAGCCACACCCGCGGCGGCTCGTAATCTGCAGGGCGATGCGCTGACGATTCGTCAACAAATGGATCATCTGCTGAAAACGCTGCGCGGCGACGAGGTTCTTCGCTCGTATCAGGAGAACACAGCGCCGTCGATCGCCGAGCGAGTGTTTCAAGTCGTCTCGGCCGAGCGGCTTTCCACCGCGCGGCCAACGCAAACGCAAATCGACGAGTACGGCATCGCGGGCAAGGAGTTTGTTCCAGTCCTCGCGAAGCTGCGCGAATTGGTCGAAGTGGACTTGATGAAATTGGAAAAGGCGATGGATCTCGCGGGCGCGCCGCACACGCCGGGCCGACTGCCGGATTGGAAGCCGGAGTAGCTCACCCCTCCTCGAGCCACCTGTCGCGCGTTAAGGCTCCGGAATCTATGGCGACTACTGTGCCGACCTGATCGGATGCCGAAATACAGGCACGGTTGGGAATCGCTGCGGAATCAACCTCGTACAACCCAATCACATGCAGGCAAGACGGTTGGGCCACCTCAGATATGAGTTCCTGGAGCCGAAATGTCGGCAATTGCCGAAATATCGGCAGTAGCCGGAGTCTCTGCGGAGAGAAATTGCGCGCGAGAAAAAAGCCTATTTGGCGGCGATTCGAGATGGAGACGATTGGAAAATCGGAGCGCGGCCTTTCAGGGCGGCATGCCGGGCTAAAGCCCAGCGCTACAATTTGGCTTCGGTCGTGTCCGCTCATGGCCATATTTAGCACAGAAGGGGCAGGCTCGCGCAAGGGGCTCTGTATGTAAATTTTCTGGAGGGTGGGGCGTTAGGTTGCGGGTCGTGGGGGATGGGTGTTGGGTGGCAGGCGAGAGGTGCTAGGGAAGACACGAAGCTCTGACCGTCTAAATTAGAAGGGGCACTACAGTTCTGCTCTTGCGGCTTATCCGATTGACCCAAGTTTCTAATGCGGCTTGAACTCTGCAGGCAAGATCCATTGAAAGTTGGGCACGTACCCCACGTCCGGCTCTGTAAGAATCCAGTCGTCCGAATTGTCCGCCAGGCGCCTGACGCGAAGCTGTCGAGGAACGAAGTCGAAGTCCCTGTGCGGATCGTATTTGCCGCCGAGACAGATATATGCGACCACACTGCCATCGGGAGACCACCACAAGCCTGTCCGGACATCCTTTTGCTTGAAGAGCTGCTTCCGCTCCGCGCCCGATGGCCGAATCGCATAGTATGCGTCTTTGTGGTAGAAGGCGATCCAGTTCCCGTCCGGCGACCACGTAGGGTTCACGCCCTTCGCTAATTCTCGCCATTTCCCTTCCCCGAGATCGTATATGCGTATGCTGTCTCCGACACCATAAACGACATGCTTATCATCGGGCGACCAACATTGCGATGTCACGCCGGCGCTCGCTTCGATTTCTTGAGTTACCTTCGAGTCCAAATCCACGATCACAAGCGCTCCGTGAAGTTGCCGTCGAACCGCCGCGTTTAAAGCCAGCTTGGATTTATCATTCGACCAACAGAAATCATGCGGCGACACAACATCCGGATACTCTCGCAACCCGCTTCCGTCCGAATGCGCAACACCCAGATATTGCCGAAGCGGGGGATAAAAGGACAGCTCGAACGCAATCTCTTCACCATCGCGGGACACAGCTCCTGCGCTGAGCCTCCCGTTACTGCTGACCTTAAAGTCCCTGAGCTCGAACGAGCGACTGGCAAAATTCACGGTTTCGAGCTCCCTAAAATATAGTAAGCACAGCGTGAGTCCTTTCTGCTGTTGTTGGCGCTCAAGCTGTTGGCGTACCGGTTCTTGCGCCTGCATAGAGGCAGCCATAAGCATCACGAAGAACAGTTGCGAAGCGACTGGGGCGGCGTTTGCGCGAATTATGCTCGGTGCAGTCAGCACGCGGGGATGATACCACTGGAGCCATTCACCGGGGACTAAGCGGAGCGACAAGCGGGCGCAGCATGGTTCGGATAGGCTCACCACGAGAGCGGCGCTCCTACAAGATTCAGGACAAGGAGCGGGCGCGGCAACGCTTTTCCAATTGATTGCTTGATCGGGATGTTTCCACTCTTGGACGACTATTCAGGCTGTAAAGCCGGCAGTTGCTCCACTGGCCGCGCCGCGAAGCCCGGAAGAGCTTACAGTCGAGTACACGGGGCCCGACATTGATTTGTTCGTAAGGATGGGGAACGTGGAGTCGTTTGCCCGCCACACAATTCCGACTTCATCTCGGCGCCTGAGGTTTGCGCCGGGCGCCGAGTACACGGAGCCCGACATTGATTTGTTCGTATGGATGGGGGACGTGGCCCTTCGATGCGAAAACAGCTAGACGGAGACTCCAGGCGCGGTGCCCGTTTTACTCGCCATACTCACGGTGTGATCCCGGCACCCACGGTGTCATCCCGAACCCGCTCGCCCGCCTTTGGCGAGCGGCGGTGAGGGATCTGCTTTTGTTCTTGCTCCCGCCAGATTCTAATTCCGTGCTCTCGCACTGGCTTGTCCTTCCCAAGTCCTTCGGCAAAATCTTCCCATGTTGGGTTGTGGCGCTTGAGGAGCCAGATTTTCTTTTCGCGCCGCCAAGCCTTGATTTCCTTCTCGCGCGCAATTGCGTTGCGAATGTCGCCGAATGCTTCGAAGTGGACAAAGCGAAAGACCTTATACCGGGCCGTGAATCCGGGAACGAGCCGGTCGCGATGTTCGACCATTCGGCGTTCGAGATTGTTTGTCACGCCGGTGTACAGGGTTCGCGAACGACTGGCTAGAATGTAAACGCAGTAGGTGCGGCTCATTTTAGGCCCAGGAAAAGCAGATCCCTCACCCCCGTTCGCAAACAACTCGACCGGGTTCGGGATAACGCCCGCGCCGACAGCGGGGTACAGAATCGAATTCGACAATTTGTTTGGTCATGAGGCAACGCCGAAGTATATCAGTCGTGTACGGCTCTTGATAGGTAGGAGGCAAGGGGCGGCCCCTTGTGAGGGCGAGGCCTCTTGCTTTTCATTAACATTGCTGGCCTTCGTCTTGTTTTCTTGGGTGCGATGTTTACACGTACTATCCCTTTTAATCACTTCGGCTTTGCGCTAGCCTGCCGCTGTGAAGAACATAAATAACAGAGCGACGAAGAATCCCTCTATTCTGCTGCTCTTGTTCAAAGCTGGATTCCGCGACCCGATGAAACCCACCGGGACTTGGAATGATGGAGGGGAAAGGAAGGAAGGATTCCTCGCCGGGCTCAGAATGACGACCGGGACCTTTATCGCAGCCCGCGGGGACGAGCCCACGGGTAGGTCATGCTGCTTCGAAAGTTCTCCATCACGGAGAGGGAGGGACGTCAAAAATGAGGGGGGTACTCACGAAACGTTAATCGCCACTGGTTTACGATTAATCTTTGCCAAAAACCCAACAAAAAGGCCCAAAACTCGAGTCTTAATCGCCACCAAATTGGCACCTTTTCGAGGTCGATTTCGCACGCTGTGGAAGCCTATAAAACGATTCGAAAGCATCCAATTTGGAGCGGATTCGTGCAACCGCTTGAAGGTTATCGCTCATTCGCCTCCTCACGGGTGCGCGGCGCGGTCAGGCGGTGCTCGAGGCAGCCGATTCCACAGGCTTGACGGATTCCATCAAGCCGAAAAAGCCCTCGGCGAGAGTCGGGTGGATAAACACCGCACCTTTGAGCACCGTATAGGGAGCGCCCGCAAGCATCATCGCGCCCAGGATCTGAATCAATTCGCCGGCTTCGGTGCCGAGAATCGCGGCGCCGAGGATGAAATCGGTTTCCGCGTCCACGAAAATTTTCATGACGCCGGCGGTTTCGTCGCGCTCGATGGCGCGAGCGACGCTGGCCATGGGAAACGCGCCGATTTTCAATTTGCGGCCGGATGCGCGGGCTTCGGACTCCGTCATGCCAACGCGGCCGAGCTGCGGGTCGGTGAACACCGAGTAGGGAACGTAACGGTTCTCGATGGAGAGGTTTTTGCCTTCGATCAAGTTGCCGAAAACAATTTGATAGTCGTTGTAGGAGATATGCGTGAACGCGGGACCACCCTTGACGTCGCCCAAGGCCCAGATTCCGGGAACGTTGGTCTCGAGCCGCGAATTCACTTTGACGTAGCCGCGCGCGTCGGTGGCGACGCCGGCTTTGTCGAGTCCGAGGTCGCCAGTGTTCGGGCCGCGGCCGGTGGCGACGAGGAGATGCGAGCCCACTACGGTGACCGGACCCTGCTTGGTTTCAATCGAAAGCGCGATCTGGCCATCCCGCTTTTCCACTTTGGTGGTATTTGCGTTGAGATGGAAAATCAGGCCTTCCGATTCGAGCACTTTTCTTAATTCTTCCGCGACATCGAAATCCTCGCGCAGAAGGAGACGGTCGCCGCGATGAATCACCGTGACGCGGCTGCCGAAGCGGCGAAACATCTGGCCGAACTCGAGGCCGATGTAGCCGCCGCCGAGCGCAATGAGGTGTTCGGGCAATTCACGGAGCTC
>JBGPXQ010000124.1:0-7289 GCA_041492805.1 Terriglobia bacterium
ACAAGTCGCTGGCGGAAATTCAGGAAATCTTCACGCAGTTCGTCAACCGCGTGCCATTCTACGGGGCCGCTGTGCTTTGCCTGGACGAGCCGAACGTGCAGGCCATCATCCCCAACGTGCAGCGCCCGGTCATCACGTACGGCACTT
This sequence comes from Terriglobia bacterium, assembly GCA_041492805.1. Taxonomy (GTDB): domain Bacteria; phylum Acidobacteriota; class Terriglobia; order Acidiferrales; family UBA7541; genus Palsa-360. The sequence goes on from JBGPXQ010000124.1 coordinate 148, forward strand.
CGAGTCAGGCCGATCTCGTGATCAGTGAAATCGAGCTCCAGGGACTCGAGAGCACGTTTCACCTGACTTACCGCGGTGATGACCTCGGCAAGTTTCATCTGAATGGTCCGCCGGGAATCCACAATGTGAGGAACGCTGCCGCCGCTGCGGCCGTGGCACTCTATCTGAACGTGCCTGCGGACCTGATTCGTGTCGGGCTCGAAGAGTTTGCCGGTGTGGGCCGCCGTTTCGACGTCAAGGGCGTCATCAACAACATCACCCTGATCGATGATTACGCCCATCATCCGGCCGAGATTTGCGCGACACTCGAAGCGGCGCGCGGCTGCCATTTTGACCGCATCCTCGTGCTCTTCCAGCCGCACCGCTACACGCGGACGAAGCATCTCTGGGACGATTTCTGCCGCGCATTCAATCAGGCCGACATGGTCGTGCTGACGGACATTTATGCGGCGAGCGAGCCGCCGATTCCCGGAATCACCGGCCAGGCGCTGGCGGATGCCATTCGCGCTGCCGGACACAAGAACGTCGTATTCCACAGCTCCATGCAACAAGGAATCGAGGAGCTTCTGAGGGCAGCGCGGCCGGGCGACGCGATTCTGACAATCGGCGCGGGCAATGTGAGCCGCGCGCCGGGCGAGCTGGCGGTCTTACTGGGGGCAAAGATTTCCCTGCATCATGCGCATTAACGATCCCAAATTGATCGGAGCATTCGCCGCCCTGGGCGTCGAGCATGAGGCGGGTGTTTCGCTGGCGGAGAGAACTTCCCTCGGGATCGGCGGCACGTCCGACCTCTTGCTGATTCACCGCCATGACACATTGCCTGAGTTGTTGCGCCTGCTGAAGCAATCCGGCATGCCGTACCGTTTCCTCGGCGGAGGAAGCAACGTGCTTCTCCCCGACGGCGAACTGCCCTGGGTGATTCTCCAACTCGAGCGCCAGGATCCCGAAGTCCGCATTGAGGAGAATTCGGTACTGGTCGATTGCGCCGCAGACCTCGGGCGCACGGTGACGACCTGCGCCAAGGCCGACCTCGGCGGCTTGGAGGGTCTGATTGGTGTGCCGGGCACGATCGGGGGCGCCCTGCGGATGAATGCGGGGGCGTACGGCACGCAGATCGGATCGTTCGTGCGGGAGGTTCAGGTGTATCGCGCCGCCACGGGCCGGGTCGAAACCCTGCGCGGCTCTGAAATAAATTTCGAATACCGGCACACTTCTTTCGCGCCCGATGATATTATGCTCACAGTGCGACTGGAGCTGCCTTCCAAACCGTACCGCGAGATACTTCAAGGAATTCGCATCTGCAATGAAAAGCGGCGCGCCAGCCAGCCGCTCAACCAGAAAAGCGCGGGCTGTATTTTCAAGAATCCGCCGGGCGGGTCCGCCGGGCGCATGATCGATGAGCTTGGCCTGAAAGGACATTCCGTCGGTGATGCCCGCGTCAGTGACCGCCACGCCAATTTTTTTGTCAACGCCGGACACGCCACCGCCGCCGACATGCTCGCGCTGATTGCCGATGTCCGCCGGCGCGTTCGCGATCGTTACGGCGTCGAGCTGGAAGAAGAAGTGATCGTGTGGAAGGAATCATGAGCGCAGAACCAGACTATCTACCCGCAGACGCTCTGGCCGAAGAGGAGCCAAAGTATCTCCGCCGGCAGAAGCCGGTGGAGATCCGCAAACGCAACTTTAGCCGGAAGACCTGGCCGCTGTACCGCCGGGTATTGGTTGGAGGAATCGCCGCGCTTGCCGCGGGATGGGTGCTCTATGGAGCGGGCCATTACTTCTTATTTTCCCCCAGTGTCATGCTCGAGCGCGCGGACCAGATCGAAATCGAGGGCAACCGGTTCGTTCCGCCCGGCGCAATCGTCGAGAAATTTTCAGCGGACATGGGCCGCAGCATCATTCGCGTCCCGCTCGGGGAGCGCCGCGAGGCACTGGAGTCACTGCCGTGGGTGGAGCAAGCCGGAGTGCAACGCGTGCTGCCGAACCGCATCCGAGTCGAAATCACCGAGCGCACGCCGGTCGCATTCCTGCGCACGGCGAACGAACTTTCCCTGGTGGATGTCTACGGCATGATTCTGGAACGGCCGGTAGAGGGCGAATTCCGCTTCCCGGTCGTGAGTGGCGTCGGCGAATCCATGCCGCGCGATGTGCGCGAGCAGCGAATGAAATTGTTTGTGCAGTTCATGAAGGAAATCGAGCGTGCACGTCCCGGTGCCGATGATCACATCAGCGAAGCGGATCTTTCGGACGCTGCCGATGTGCGCGTGACGCTGACCGGATTGGGCGCGATCCCTGGCAATTCCTCGCCGATTCTTGTACATTTCGGCGACTCCGATTTTTCCAATCGATTTCATCTGCTGGCTGAGAATGTCGACCAGTGGCGCGCGAACGGGGGGCGCGTGGATTCGGTGGATCTGCGGTTCGCGCGGCAGGTGGTGGTGAATCCGGAAACGAGGACCGCGACGGCCAACGCATCTCAGAGCGCTCCCGAGCCGGCACTGGCCGCGCGGAAGCGCCGGTAAACAGTTTTGAGGGAATCCGTTTTGGGCGCGTCCCCGCCTGGGCCGGATGGAGAACACGAAGGAGCGGCGGGTTGACGAAAAAGGATAAATATTTGGTTTCGCTGGACGTGGGGAGCACAAAAACATGCGCCATCCTCAGCGAAGTGGACGACTCTGGAGCAGCGAAGTTCATCTCCATGGGCGCGGCGGAATCGAAAGGCCTGCGCAAGGGACTGATTGCCAATCTCGGCGCGACGGCAACCTCCATCCGGCGCGCCATCGAAGAAGCCGAAAGCGTTGCCGCAGTGCCTGTGGAGCGCGCCATTGTTGGCGTCGCCGGGAGCCACATCCGGGGAGTCAACAGCCGTGGCGGCATCACGCTGGGGCACCGCCCGCGGGACATCAACCGCGAGGATATTCGGCGCGCGGTTGATGCCGCGCGCAATATCACGCTGCCCGGCGATTGCGTTGTCCTGCACGTGCTTCCGCAGGAATTTCTTCTCGATGCACAAAACAACATTCGCGACCCGATGGGCATGGTGGGCCAGCGCCTCGAGGTCAACGTGCATCTGGTGACCTCGTCCGCATCTGCGATGCAGAATCTGGTCATCGCCGTTAATCAGGCTGGCATCGAGGTGGCTGACACGGTGCTGGAGCCCCTCGCTTCGGCAGAATCCTGCCTCACGCAAGATGAGCGCGAACTTGGCTGCTGCCTGCTCGACATCGGCGGGGGCACAACGGAACTCGTCGTCTTCGGCAACGGCATGCTGCGCCATGCGGCGGCGATTCCCGTGGGCGGCGACCATTTCACGAACGATCTGGCGGTCGGACTGCGCACGCCGATTCCCGAGGCGGAAAAGATCAAACGCGAGCACGGGTGCGTTTTCAAAGATATGCTGATAGAGGATCGCGCGATCGAGATCGCCAGTGTTGGCGACCGTCCGCCACGCACGGTCTTTACGCGGATGCTGAACGAAATTGTCGAGCCGCGAGCGCAAGAATTGCTCTCGCTCGTTCGCGATGAATTGCAGCGTGGCGGTTTTGGTGCGATGATCCCCGCCGGCCTGGTGCTGTCCGGCGGCGGAGCACACCTGAAGGGCCTGACCGAGCTGGCCGAGCGGATGTTTAATTTGCCTGTGCGCCTGGCCACGCCACGAGGCCTGGAAGGCATGCCCGCAGAGCTTTCCCAGCCCGAGTACGCCACGGTAGTGGGTCTGCTGCTTTACGGCGCGCGCGCCCGGCGCCAGGCGACTCAGCGTCCCGCTAACTTTGTGGCAAAGATCAAGAGCATGTTCGCCGGCGCGTAACACGCAGAACTCCGGCGGGGCAGGATCATTTTTCCGGGGAGGAAAACCATGACGGCGAAAGACGCTGGAATTCGGATTTCATTCAGCGAAGAAAATCAACAGGGCGCGAAGATCAAGGTGATCGGCGTGGGCGGCGGAGGATGCAACGCCGTCAACCGCATGATCCGCGCCAAGGTCGAGGGCGTCGAGTTCATTGCTGCGAATACGGATTTGCAGGCGCTCAAGCTCTCGCAGGCCCCCGTCAAGCTGCAACTCGGCGGGAAACTTACCAAGGGGCTCGGCGCAGGCGCGAATCCTGAGATTGGCCGCAAAGCTGCGCTCGAAGACACGGACAAAATCATCGAAGCCCTCGAAGGCTCGGACATGATCTTTCTGACCACCGGCCTTGGTGGCGGCACCGGGAGCGGGGGCGCTCCCGTCGTCGCGTCACTGGCGAGCGAACTGGGGGCGCTCACGGTCGCCGTGGTCACCAAGCCGTTCGCGTTCGAAGGCAAGCGCCGGATGCAGCAAGCAGAGCAGGCCCTCTCCGAACTGGTCGGCTGCGTGGACACCGTGATCGTGATCCCCAACGAGCGGCTGATGGAGACCGTCGAAACCGGAACGAGCTTTTTCGAAGCATTCCGCATCGCCGACGATATCCTCCGCCAGGCCGTGCAGGGCATCAGCGACATCATTACGATTCCCGGAATTATCAATCGCGACTTCGCCGACGTGAGGACCATCATGCAGGGGCAGGGATACGCCGTGATGGGCACGGCCGTCGCTTCCGGTTCGAATCGCGCCGTCGACGCCGCCAACCGCGCCATCAACAGCCCGCTGCTCGAGGACAATTCGATCCAGGGCGCGCAGGGCATTCTTATCAACATCTGCGGATCTTCCAGCCTCACGCTCCACGAAGTTCACGAAGCCTCTTCGGTCATCCAGAAGGCGGCGCATGAAAATGCCAACATCATTTTCGGCGCCGTGATGGACGAAGCCATGAAGGAGCAGGTGAAAATCACTGTTATTGCCGCAGGATTCCGCGAGGCGGCGCGCAGGCAGCCGCACCAGAAGCCGGCTTACCTGCCGAAAACGTGGAAGGCTGGGCGCGAGGAACAGGCCGTCGAGCCGCAACAGGTTGTGCAAGAAGCCCCGCAGCGTCCCGTCGTCAGCGAAGTCATCCACCAAGAGAATACTGCTGCCACTGCGGACGACCTCGACGTGCCGACGTTCCTCCGCCGCGCGGCGCAAAAAGCGTAGCACTGGTCCGGCCCTCTTTTGCGTTTCCGTTTTGAGCCGCGTCCATGGTGGGACACGGCTAGGAGTATCAAAATCTTGAGCTTCCCCAGTTAGAGGGGTGCCCCGCATGCCGGCCTATTTTTTCGTCCGGCCTAACCGAAAATGAAGTGATGTACACTCGCGCAGATGGCACATGACATCCGGGTGCGTACGGAAATCCTGGAAGAAATGCTGCGGCATGCACGCAGCGAGCTGGGCTTGGAATGCTGCGGGCTGCTTGCCGGCCTTGGCGGCGTTATCACAAAGATTTTTCCAGCGAAGAACTCGCTCGCAAGCCCAACCGCGTACGAAATAGCCCCTCAAGAATTGTTTCAGCTATTTCGGCGCATGCGCGAGGAAGGCCTGGAGCATCTGGGCCTCTATCATTCGCATTTGTCGGGCGAGAACGTTCCCTCGCCGCGCGACATTGAACAGGCTTACTACCCGCACGAAGCTTACTTCATCATTACACTACAGCCTGGCGCACCGCATCCGGTCCGCGCATTTTCCATTTGCGATGGGCATGTTGAAGAATTGGAAGTTGGTGTTGTGAACATGTAGCGCCGCCCTTCAGGGCGGCACTCTAGATTCAAGCACGTGCCCGCCTGAAGGCGGGCGCTACACAGTTTATTTCGCTGGGTGACCGGCGAGCACCGAGCGGTACACTTCGCGGACTTGGTTGGCGGAACGTTCCCAAGAATACTTTTGCACCAAGTCGTGCCCGCGGCGGATCAGGGCTTCGCGCGTCACGTCCTCTGTCAGGATCTGCCGGATCCCGCGCGCAATTTCGAAAACATTTTCCGGGTTCACCAGCAGGGCTGCGTCCGCGAACACTTCTGGCAGCGATGACGCGTTTGAGGTCAGCACCGGCGTGCCGTGCGCCATGGCTTCGAGCGGCGGGAGTCCAAAGCCTTCGTAGAGAGAAGGAAACAGAAACGCCCGCGCGCGGGAGTAGAACACCCGCAGCACGGGGTGCGACACGAATCCAAGGAAGCGCACCTCGCCCTGCACTCGCGAGCGCAGAACTGCGCGGCGCAAGTCCGAATGCTCCTCCGCGGAATCGCCGATCAATAGTAATTTCAGTCTTGCGTATTCCGGGTGATCGCGCAGGTCCGCCTTCACCACAGCGAAGGCCTCGATCAGGCGGGGCAAGTTTTTCTGCCGCTTGATGTTGCCGGCATAGAGCACGAACGGATCGGTTACCGCGTGGCGTTCCAGAACGCGATCTGCATCCGTGGGCATCGGTTCGCGCAGGAAGCGTTCGTCGAGCGCGTTGTAGACGACCTCTATCTTTTCTTCGGGGACGCCGAACACGCGAGAGAGTTCGCGCTTGGACGAATGCGAAACGGCCAGGATGCGGTCTGCGCGGTTGAGCGCCCGCCGCGCGAAGAACAATCGCCCGGCCTGCACCAGTGGGGTCGATCCGACCGGCGGCGCGAGCACGTCGGTCAAGTCGTGCACGGTGATCACAAGCCGGGAGAACACAACGGCGGGCGCATAAAACCACGGCACGTGGAGGATATCCACGTCGCGATTGCGTAGTAGAAACGGCAAGTGCATGTGTGTATGGAACGAGCCGGGCTCGGCGGGGTATTCGAGCAACTGAAAATTGGCGGGGAGCGGATCGAACTGATCGAGGTGTCGCTGCTGTCCGATCAGCAGGTACTCCGTTTCGCTGTCGGTCCGAGCGAACTGGTTTACGATGTTGCGGATGTAGGTGCCGACCCCGAAATCGCCGGCGCGCCGGATATCGATTGCAACACGCATCGGTGCCGGCGCTTAGCCAGACGCGCCGCCGCTCCCTGCGAGCGACGATGCGATTTCCCAGCGGCGGGAGTAGAGGGGGAACTGCGTCGCGAACTCCGCGACCTCGGCGCGGATGCGGCGCTCCCGGTCGGCATCACCCAGATGTGAAAGCACCTCGGCAATCCACGCGGCGATGCGTTCCATGTCGATTTCGCGCATCCCGCGCGTTGTGATGGCAGGAGTGCCCAGACGGATTCCGCCCGCGGTCATCGGCGGCGTGGGATCGAACGGGATCGAGTTCTTGTTGACCGTGATGCCCGCACGATCGAGC
>JBGPXQ010000047.1:0-11537 GCA_041492805.1 Terriglobia bacterium
CGGGATAAAGCCCGCAAGCAGAGGCATCGCCGCGCGTTAGCGATTCAGAAAAACAATCCCCGCTCGGTCCAAGTGGCGCACCTCGTGCTCTGTATTCTCCCGCGAGGACATAACAACGCCGGAGTGCGCTGGCGACGGCAGGATTTTGCAGGGGGAACTCCCACTCGCGTCACTCCGGCAGCACAAGTTTGCACTTCCCTCTAAACCGGCGGCTCACGGCGAACCGCACATTCGCCGTGAGTTCGCAGTGTTTCTCATTTGTGCGCGAGGAAAGTGCGCCTGTTGTACGCAATCCAACTTCGGGGTGACGAATGGATTCCGCTTTAAGCTCGCTTCCGCATTTCAACACTGCATTTTTCTGGACGGAGTCGATCCTGGCCGCATTGGGCGGGATCGCGATGTTGCTGTTGTTCCTGATGGGGCGTCGCGCCATCCGGCAGCATCGCATTCGCCGGCATGATGCGCTCGCGTTCAAGATTCACAGCCAGTGGCGCGAGATTGTAAGAGGCGGCGTCCCCGCGGAAACGTGGCGCAAGGATCCGATGCAGTGCGAAATCGTGGAGTCGATTATCGTACAGGAAATCGGCGCAGCCACCGACAAGGATCGGGCAGGCCTGCAAGAGTTTTTGCGCGCGACCGGTTTGATCGGCCTTTGCATCAAAAAAATTGAGGGAGGACGCGGATGGGGACGGCGGCGGGCCATGTTGGCGCTCGGCGCGATGCGCGTGCCGGAAGCGATCGCTCCGCTCTCCGAAGCGCTCGATGACTGGCAATTCGATACGCGGATGGCCGCCGTGCAAGGCCTGGGCCGCACGGGGCTCGCCGAAGCGGCAGAGCCCATCATCGAATCGTTCATGGTCGGCGGGCTTAAGGTCCCGCTTGATCCCATCACCAACGCACTGGTGCGCTGTTACATCGATCATCCGGCAGCCATACTGCCTTATCTACGCCGTTCGCAGGGGGAGTCGCGTGATCTGCTGTCGCGCGTGGCCAGCGAGCTGGCCACCGCTGAGATGGCCGATGAAATGATTGTCCTGGCGGCGGATTCGCGGCCCGAGGTGCGGGCATCCGCGGCGAAGGCGCTAGCCGTCGCGCCCCTGCCGCTCGCGATCCCGGCTCTTGGCGATCTGGCGCGGGACGAAGTTTGGTTCGTGCGGCTTCGAGCGACAATCGCGCTCAACGAAATCCGCCATCCGCGCACGGTTCCAATTCTGCTCGAAGCGGTGCGCGATACCAACCGGCTCGTTCGAATGCGGGCAGCTTCCACACTCGCACGATTCGAACAGGACAGAGTAGAAATTCTTCAGAACATCGTCGATTCACGCGACCGCTATGCGCTGCACGCCATGATTTCTGCGCTCGAACTCGGCGGCGGCCTTCAGCAAGTGATGAAGGAACTCTCAGACCCTCTGCTCCACGACGAGACCGCCGCGCGACTGGTCAATGCACTGCGCGAAGGCGCGGCCGGCCTCTGGAGCACGCGCCCGGCCGATCCGGCGGTGGAATCGGTCTTCCCGTAATTCTTTGCCACACGGCTGCATATCACACTGTTCCTGGAACTGTAGAGTCTTTATGACAACCCATACGTGGAACGCTTTTGTAGCGCGGCCTTCAGGCCGGCACTGTAATTTCAAGCACGTGCCCGCCTGAAGGCGGGCGCTGCATAGAGCAAAACCGGGTTGCCACACAGACTCTGTAGTTTCAATCCGATTTGCGTTCGGAGCGGAGGTCGATGCCGAGTTGCTGGCACTTCTTGTAGAGGTGGCTGCGTTCGAGGCCCAATGCGCGCGCGGCGTTGGTCATGTGGTGATGATGGCGGCGCAGCTCGGCGAGCAACACTTCCCGTTCGAAGGATTCGATGCGCTGGGCCAGCGTACCGTTCCCCCCGGCCGGCGCCGGTTCGCCACTTCGAATGGGCGGCAAGGCCAGGTTCACTTCGCCGGCTGTGATGGTTTCGCTGTTCGAAAGCAGCAGAACGCGCTCCACGACGTTGCGCAACTCGCGCACGTTGCCCGGCCACGCATAGCGCTTCAGAATTTCAAGCGCTTCCGCCGAAAAGTGCTTCTCTCTCCATCCGTTCTGCGCTGCGACCTGCGCGGCAAAATACTCTGCCAGGATGGGAACCTCATCGGCGCGTTCCCGCAGCGGCGGTAACACAATAGGGAAAACATAGACCCGGTGAAACAAATCCGGCCGGAACGCTCCTTGCCGGACCAGCTCTTCGAGATTGCGGTGCGTAGCGACAACCACGCGCGCGTCCACCGGAATCGGTTTGTCCCCACCCACCCGCTCAATTTCGCCCTCTTCCAGCACACGCAGCAGCTTCGCCTGCATGGCCAGAGGCATGTCGCCGATCTCATCGAGGAACAGCGTGCCGCCGCCGGCCTGTTCGAACTTACCGATGTGGCGGCCCGTCGCGCCGGTGAATGAACCTTTTTCATGGCCGAAAAGTTCGGATTCGATCAACTCGCCCGGAACGGCGGCGCAATTGAGCGTGACGAACGGACCGGCGCGACGGGGGCTTTTCTGGTGAATGGTGCGGGCGATGAGCTCCTTACCCGTGCCAGTTTCGCCTTGAATCGCGACGCGCGATTCACTTGCTGCAACGCGCTCGACCTGAGCCAGCAAACGCTCCATCACTGGTCCAGACCAGATGACCTCGTGCTTGCCGAGGCGGCGGCGCAGGTCGCGGTTTTCTTCTTCCAGGTAACGCATCCGCAGAACATTCTCGGTAGTCACGAGAAGTTTTTCGGTCGAAAGCGGCTTCTCGAGGAAATCGACGGCGCCCAAGCGCGTGGCCCGCACCGCCATTTCAACGCTGGCCTGTCCGGAAATCATCACGACCGGAGTGGTCAATCCCGCGGCCTTCAAATCCTCGAGCAGCGAGATGCCGTCTTTTCCGGGCATGACGACATCCGAGAAAATTACGTCGAATCGCTCCTCGCGAATCAGCTCCAGCGCACGAACGGCGCTGTCGCACACGGTAGCTTCGTAGCCGGCAAGGCGGAAGGCGCGAGAAAGCGACGCCAGTGTGTTCGGATCGTCGTCGATCAACAGGAGATGTGGCTTGGGAGATGTCATGAGTGGCCCACGCCGCTAAGCGGCACTGCTGACGGGTGGATCCGCCGGTGCGGCCTGCGAATGGTTCGCTCCCGGCCCCGAGATGGGCTGTCCGAGCGGCAACTCGATCCGGAAAGTCGCGCCCGCGCCCGGCGCAGATTCCACGGCAATTTTTCCGCCATGATCGCTCACGACCGACTGCACGATCGCGAGACCGAGGCCGGTGCCGTGCTGTTTGCTCGTGTAATACGGCGTGAAGAGGCGCGCGCACTCTTCCGGCGTCAGACCCGCCCCGGTGTCGGTGACGTCGAGGCGCACCGAACCGTTGTGCTGCGAAGTCCTCACGGTCAGAGTCCCGCCGGCGGGCATGGCATCGAGGGAATTGAGAAGGAGATTTTCGAGCGCCCTGCGCAGAAGGATAGGGTCCGCCTGGAGACGAGCAAGATTTTCGTCGAGGTACAGCTCCGGCGCGATCGGTGGGCGGCCCACGGTACTGAATTGCGGCTCGAACAGTTTCACGACGCTGCGCACGGATTCGTTCAAATCTACCGGCTCGAATTCCGGCGCGGGCATTTTCGCGAAATTGCTGAAGCGGCTGACAATGGCTTTCAAATTTTCGAGTTCGGCGCGCATAGTCGCCGTGGATTCGAAAAATATCTCGTCGAATTGCTCGGAAGTTTGCTCGCGCGCGCGTTGCAGATTCTCCACGGTCAATTGGAGGGGGAACAACGGGTTCTTCAACTCGTGGGCGAGCCTGCGCGCCAGTTCGCGCCACGCGGCGACGCGCTCGGTTTGCACCAGCCGCTCGCGCTGCTCGGCGAGTTGCCGGGTCATGTCATTGAAGGCGCCGGCAAGCTGGCCGATTTCATCGCGGGAATGCACTTCGACGCGCGCCTCCCAGTGCCCTGCGGCGACCTCGCGCGCGCCCGCGGCCAGTTGCTCGATCGGGCGCGTGACACGTGCCGAAATCCACCACCCGAGGACCAATTCGAGCAAAAGCACTCCGCCAGCGACAAGTAACGCCAGGGCACGAATAAAATTCAGCATCTGGACCAAGTCCTGGCGCGAGCTTCCCACCAGCAGCACGCCCAGCAAATCGCCTTCCCGGCCCACCAACGGAATCGCGTTGAAGGTTTCAGAGTTTGCTGCGAGGTCTGCTCCCGAGTCGATTGTCTTTTGCAACTCGCGGTGAGTTCGCTGCACTTCGGCGATCAGCGGCGCGAACGAATCGGCCTGGCCCACCGGGCCGTGCAGGTCGGTGAGCGCGGAGGCCATGAAGCCCTGCTCGAGATTTCGATAGAGCAGCGCGCGCATGCTCTCCGGCAGAACTAGTGTCGCGAGGAAATCCTGATTGAGCCGCTGGCCGCCGATCAGATAGATATGCTTTTCGCCGACGCGAATCGTGCGGACGGCGAGCAAGCCCAGATCGACGCTGTCGGGCATGTCCACGCGGCGCAGGAATGCGCCCTTGGAATTCCAGTCTTTCTCCGCGGCGACCCAGTCATTTTTGTAACCGAAGCGCGCGGGCCACTCGGCGGAAGAAATCAGCGTGCCGTCATCGGCGACGATGTCGAGAAAATCGAACTGCTGCGTTCCGGCGATACCGCGCGCGTCGTTGTAATACTGCGATGCATCGGCCTGCGGGCGACTGAGGTCGATGGCCATACGGAGCGTGGCTTCGGCGTCTGCAATTCCCTGGACGCGGTGCGCGATTTCTTCTCCGCGCTGCGCGTATTCTCGGCGGAACTGCGCCACCAGTGCGTCGGTGCGCTGGCGGTCAAATAGTTCGAACGCGCGCCGCGTGTAAGCCGACACGCCCCAGGCCACAGCCGTCACGGCAGCGACGATCGTCACTGTGAACAGTGCGAGCAGCTTGGTGCGAAAAGTCATGGCGCATTCCCCCCGGCCACGGGCGCGAGCCAGACGTCCTCAAGCCGCCAGCCACCCCAGCGCGGAGCCATCCAATCGCGCACTTGCGGGCCCAGGCCATAACTTTCGGAAACATGCACGAGGGGAATCACCCGGAATGCATCGATCGGTGCGCGTTCCGCGGCATAGGCTTGTTCTGGCGTCTCCAAACTAGCGGGTGATTCGCCGAGCGCGTTCAATACCTCAGCGAGAGCGACTCCAGGATCCGGGGTGGCCATGTGATACCGCACGAGCCGCATGCCCGCGGCAGAATTTTTCACACCAGCGGCCTGTCCTGAAATCTGCACCACGATCCCGGCTTCCCTCAGATTGACAGCCACGCGCTCCGCCACTGGACGCGCCTCGGCATCGCCAGAATCATAGACCAGCACAAGCGGCGCCGGACGAGAAACTTCGCGGCCCGTTGCGGCCAGAAGTTCCTTTGCGCGCGGCAAATCCACCGCGACCCGAAACAGGAATGAATATCCGGAGAGCCAGTTCGGCAATAGGCCCCCCGCAGCCACACCCTCTCGCTGCAGAATCACATTCGCGATGGAGGAGCGATCGACGGCCAGCGAAATCGCTTGCCGCACGCGCGCGTCCTGGACCGCAGGCCTCGCTGCGTCAAATTGAAGCGCAAATAGTTCCACAGGATCGCTGGAAACCGTCCGCACGCCTCGCTGCGCTGCGCGGCGCACTTGAGACGCAGGCAGTTCAACCACGTCGGCTTGACCGAACGCGATGGCGTTCGCTTGCCGTTGGAAATCGACACCCATCGTGAGCTCAATCTTGTCCACAAACGGTCGCCCTGACCAGCAGGATTCGTTGGCAACGAATACAGCTTTTGCAGAGCCTTCGGCTGCCGGCCATTCGGCAACTCGGAATGGCCCTGTGCTGGTAAGTGAACCGTCATCTGCCGTATGAAAAATAAAATAGCGGCCCGCAGCCAGTTGCGCAGGCAGATTTGGCACAGCATGATCGGCTTGAATAACAACGGAATCGGAAGTCGCGCTCACGTCGAAAGAATTTCCAAGTAATTGTTGAAGCGACAGAGCCGCCGCTTCAGGCGTGAGCGGCATGCCGTCATTGAATTTCACGCCGTCGCGCAGACGAAATTGCCAGCGTTTCGCCTGCACGTCATGCTCCCAGGAAACGGCGAGCGCAGGTTGGGGCATTCCATGATCGTCCAATCGGACCAGGCGATCGAATACGAGGGGTAGCACGCGCTCGGCTACAGCGGCTTGCGCCGGAACCGATAGCCATTGGCGTGGATCGATGCTGCGAATACGCTCGCTCATCTGGACGCGCAACGTACCGCCTCTTTGCGGCCGCAGAGAAGCTTCGGTGCCGGTGGCGCAAATTAAGAACGCGAGCAAAAAAATCGCCGCGAAATTGCGACGCCGGCTACTCCTGGCACGAAATGGACAGGCGGTATGCTTCATAGTTTCTAGTCGAGAGATTTCGCACAATTGCTGTAGCAGTAGGACCGTCGGACGCATCATGAAGTGCCAGAACCGGCCCGGGTAAATTCAATTGATTGCTGGCCTTTATCGAACGCCTGTCTCGCGACTCTAGTACTTGGATAGTGTCAGGCTGCGTGTCGTCTCCGGTTCCCGTTACGAGCCAGAGACTTCTTCCGCCACAATCGGCTTGAACTCTTCCGATTTGACCCCCGCTAATGCCACGAGGAAGCATGGAAAAGGACTCGCCGCGAACGTTGTGACATTCAAGCAAAACCTTGGTATCGACAGAAATAGTACAGATGCGTGGATCGTGGTCCGCTTCCAAGATATTCCCATGCTGTGACAGAGTTCCTGTCGGCTCGCGTAGTGTAGGCATGGAAATGATAAGTGGAATTTCAATTCTGGTTTCAGAATCCTTTAGCGTATTCCGAATGATCAAAGCATTGGGGAGAAGCAGCGCCAATTGCTGTTCTCCGTTCAACGCGGCCACGGTCGTCGCATCGATGACGCGCTCTGGTCCCTCCCAGAATCGCTCGCCGCGGAGCACAACAGGAAGCGCCTCTCCATGAGATAAGCGAGCGGTCGCATACGGCACAGCGGACAACAGGACGCGTGACCCATCCCCTTCGTGTATTTCGGCGATCCAAACTAGACCACTCAGATTCTCGGACAGGGTGACCACCAGGCTCACGGCCGCACCCCCTTTTACACTCGTGGAAATATCTCTGGTGTGCAATTCCGCCTTGAGCGTTTCATCGATCCTAGCAAGATCCTCCGGCGTCAAAGACGAAAGATTTCGTACTTCGACTGAAACTTCATTTTGCGCGGTCAAAGCCGCCACGATTTTGCGCGCCAGTTCCCGGGCAGAGTCCTCGAGTGTATCGGACCGCACGGCTATTGGCGTTCCCAGCAGGACAAGAAGGACCAAGACGGTGCGATACGAGAGGCTGGATCGATGGATGCCCGTCATCGGTGTGCTGTGCCCAGCCACGCGCAGCATAAAAATCAACCCCACGCGCTGGCCAACTCTGCGAGAAATCATAGCACAGCCATCCGGCAGAACCGCCGATCCCGGCTCGGGCTTTGCGCAAAATGTATCGGGGAGATAGATCAACCATGCCGAACGCACGCCCGCGTCCCGGTGGCACCGGGACGCGGTTCGTGCACTGGCCACCGGCTGGGTGGCGCTCGCTTTGGAAGACCCTTCGCAGGGGCGGCGGTCCCTGTCCCGGATTCCGGCGAGCGGCCCGCAAGGGTTTTTGCCGGTGGAACTCAATCTCATTTTATTTTTGCCGTCTGCGTCGCCTTGCGCGCGGGCACGGCGGCGTCCTGATCTATGTTCGGGCGGGCTCCAAGTAGAGCTCGTTCCCCGTCGTCCGTGTTGTTCGATGGCATACTGCCCGAGAACGCAGAGCGCAAGACGTCGGAGGCGAAGAAGTTGCGCCCATCGGTCGGCACCATGATGATCTGCAGCTTGTCCGAGAGCCGTTCGGCGATGATTTTCTGAATCAACATGGGATTCTGCTTGAGCACTGCCGCTTCCTGCTGCAGCCGCTCGGCATCGGCCGCCGCGGTCAGGCGAATCGTGTCGGCATTCGCCGCCGCGGTCAAGCGGGTGGTGTCGGCATCGGCCGCTGCAAGTAAGCGCCGCCGCTCCGCTTCCGCTTTGCTATCGGTGACTTTTGACTGTGCAGCCGCATCGGCGTTTTGGACGGTGGCTTCTTTGCGCGCCTCGGCCTCCAGACGCGACTGCTCGATCTGCTTCTGCTTGAGCGGAAGCGTGTATTGCATTGCGTCGGACTCAGCCTTGGCTGCGATGACGCGCGAGGCAGCGTCGGCCTCCGAGCGTTTCAGTTGTTGCGCCTTCGCGGCTTCGGCTTGTAGTTCGGCGATCTTCACCTGCTTCTCATAGATCGCAGTTTCAAATTCCATGCGCTCGCTTTCCTGCTCCTTCAGGAGGAGCCCTTCCAGGCCCTTCGCGTATTCCGCGGGCAGGTGGACGTCACGCAAGAGCACTTCTTTTACGACGATGCCGTCGGAGCCTAGCCGGTCGGTGATGGTCTTCGTGGATTTCGTTCGAAACTCGTCGCGCTTCGATGCGAACAGTTCGCGCACGACGTAGTTCGGCGCAAGGTCGCGAAATGCTGTGGACACGACGGGCGCGACGATTTCGGAATCCACCGGCTGCGCCAGATTCGCGTGGATGTAGGCGAGCCGCTGGGGATCGAGGCGGTATCGCACGGATATTGCGAGGCCGATCGTCAGACCTTCGCGCGTCTGGACGGTAAGGATCTCGCTCTTAGTCGCCGCGTCAGGCGCCGCTGTCGTGGTGAACAAATGATCGCGCAGATCATACACGGCCACGCGTTGCACCAATGGCATGACCAGGTGCACTCCGGGGTACAGTGTTCCCTGCTGGACGCCGGAAATCTGGCTGATTCGAATTCCGCCCGATCCTTCCGGCACGAAGGCGATGCTCAATGCCAGTAGCAGAGGCGCCCACGCCCATCCGAATAACTTCATGGCGAGCGGCCAGCGCGGGGACCGGGCTCCACTTGGAACCTGCCAGAACATGGGACGGCGCGGCCCCGCCTGCCCGGCCGCCCCAGGCTCCCCCGAGCCCATCAGCTTTTGGAACTGCATTGCCAGGTACACATCGTACGCAACCACTCCCGCTGCAGTGCCGAACATCGCGACGCCCGCGGCCATCAACAACCACTTCAGTGCGAACATGACCTTTCCCTCCGTTCCCTCGAATCTCTGATCGTGCTTGTCGAGGGGATTCCCTATCCAATTCTGGTGGGCTCCAAATTCTGGCGGGCTTCAAGTAAAGCCCGCACCCGATTCTGGCGGGCTCCAATCCCGCGTGCGGGACCGCTCCCGACTCGCCCGGCAGCCTCGGTTACGCTAGGCTGCATGGCGACCAATCGTCCCTGCCCGTTGCTGTGCCGCTGACCGGATCGGAACGGCATCGAGTCTCGTGACCGGTAGCATCCGGAACAAGCCACGCAGGCTCATCCACGTAATCCAGAGCGCCATCAAGAACGAAAGCAACGTGGCTTCAATCAACATCGCTCCGTTCATCCAGGTTTCCATCGCAGTTCCTCACTTTCCACGCCGAGTGGGGTGGCACGAGAACCGCCACTCAGCCTCACGATGAAAATGAAGGACTTGCAGTGGTTTGAAAATGGCTGAGGCGTGGCGGTGGAAACACGCTGTGGACACTGAAACGCAGTCAGTTACACCGGCGGGCTCCACGCTTCACTTGAAGCGTTCAGCGTAAAAGTGGAGCCCGCACCTATTGCCATGAAGCAGCCGGTCAACAACTTGAAGGACGGCTTGGGCTATACTGTATTTGAGGCCTTGGGCCATGATGCGCGGTGAGGGAATCCAAATTGGGCGGATCTACGGGATACCGATTTTCCTGCATTCCAGCTGGTTTTTCATTTTTGCGCTGATCACTTACTCCTTCGTCTCCGAGTTTGCCGCCCTGCACCTCGACCTTCCCGCTTCGCAGTTGTGGGGTCTGGGACTCGTGACCAGCGTCCTCTTTTTTGGCTCGCTGGTGTTTCACGAGATGTCGCATAGCGTGATTGCCAAGCACTACAAGATCCCGGTGGTTTCGATCACCCTGTTTATTTTCGGCGGTGTGGCACGCATCAGCCGCGATCCGTCACGCGCCATCGAAGAGTTCAATATCGCAATAGCCGGCCCGATTTCCAGTTTCCTGCTCGCTGGAGGTTTCGGGATCGTCCATCACTTCGCCGGGGAAAACGCTATCCTGAAGGCTCTCTCCGGATCGCTTGCCTGGATCAATTTCAGCCTGGCTTTGTTCAATCTGGTGCCCGGTTTCCCACTCGATGGCGGGCGCATTTTCAGGGCTATCGTCTGGGGCTTGACGAAAGATTATTCTCGATCGACGCGTATCGCCGCACGCAGCGGCCAGGTCGTCGCCTACGGCATGATCGGACTGGGCGCCGTGATGACCGTGACCGGGTATATGGGCCGGGGAGACGTGATCGGCGGGATGTGGCTCGCGTTCATCGGCTGGTTCCTGCTGACGGCCGCGCGCCAGAGCCGGGCGCAGGTTGACGCACGCGGCGCGCTCGAGGGTCTCCGTGTGGCCGATATTATGACCGCGGAGCTGCCCACAGTCGGCCGGGAAATTTCACTCGAAGACTACGCACGAGAGATTCTGCGCACGGGACGCCGGGCACATCTGGTCGTCGCGCACGAACAACTGGTTGGACTCATGACCGCGGAAGCACTCCACTCCGTCCCGCAACATGATTGGGACGTCACCTCTGTTCAGGCCGTGATGCTTCCCAAGGAAAAACTTCACTGGGCCGCGCCGGAGGAGCCTGCGCTCTCCCTACTCGACCGCATGCGCACCGTCGGCATGCAACAAATGCCCGTGATCGCCGCCGGAAACGTTGTCGGCATCGTCACGCGTGACTCGATCCTTCACGTTCTGCAAGCCCGCAACGAGTTTGGCTCCCTCGCCGGGCGGTAGCTTCCACTTCCTTCCGTTTATTTCAACAGGGAATTCACCTTGCGCATCTGGCGGGCGAAATCGGCGGGATTGTATGAGGAAGGATTCTCAAGCTGCTGGAACAGGCCGTTGACGGCGGCGCGAATCTCCGCCTCATTCGCGGGCTTGGCGTTGCGGCTCCAGGCGATGAACAGCGAATCGAGGGCCATGGCGGCCTGCTCGGCGGCGCGCTCGCCTTCGTTCGAAATTTCGTCCGCATCGTTCGAAATCCGCTGCAGCAGGCGTAGTGTCATCGCCGCATCGTAGGGTTGCGCTTCGATCCGCCCGACGAGTTGATTCGAAAGCGAAGCAGCGCTTGCTGCGGCGGCCGCGACACCTTCGCGGTCAGGATTCAACTGGCTGAGCAGCTTCGCGATCTGCGCGATTTGGTCGTCGAGACGCGAGGCAGAGTCGTTGTCCACTTGATGCGCTAATTCTCGGAACACGGCGTACCGAGAGCCATTCCACGGCGGGTCGCCAGAGCGGCGACCCGGGTAGCCGCGCGCCTGCCGCCAGCTCTGCTCGGGGGCCGTCAGCGCGTGGTGGCACGCGAAGCATTGCAATTCGGAATACTC
>JBGPXQ010000168.1:0-5978 GCA_041492805.1 Terriglobia bacterium
AGCGGATTGCGCGGATTCACCATCAGCATCACGCGGTCCCGGAAGATCGAATGCATTTTCAGGCTCGGCGACTTGGCGGGAAGCGTGACGATCCCCACATCGACCGTCCCATCTTCCACTTTTTGCAGAACCTTGTGGCTGAAATTGCGGTAAATGCTGATCTGTACGGCTGGGTAGAGGCGATGGTATTCGGCAAAGAGGTCCGGTAGCACGTACAGACAGGTCGCTTCATTGGCTCCCAAAGCGAGCACCCCGCGGGGAGTGGTGGCCTTGTCCGCCACGGCGCGCAAGGATTCGCCCCGCATGTTCACCAGGCGTTGGGCATATTCGAATAGCGTTTCGCCCGCGGATGTCAGCCGGACGGACTTCCGCCCGCGATCGAAAAGTTTTTCTCCGTATTCCTGTTCCAATTGGCGGACCTGGGCGCTGACGGCTGGCTGCGAGCGAAACAGTTTTTGACCCGCGCGTGAAAAGCTCCCGAGCTTCGCAATCTCTATAAAAGTTATAAGTTGGTCGAAATCCATAATGTTGAGGCTGGATTATAGCAGAAGCGGGAGACCGGACCGGCCTGAATTCAAAATTCGAATGCTGTGAATAAAAAATGCCTAGGGGTCGTCCACGGGACATCCGGGCAGGAGGAATGATAATATAGACGCATTTGGCGCCGATGATGGAAAGCCGCGCAGGAGTGTCTAAACCGCCGCTTTCCGGAGGCGGAGCTTTTTTGGTCGTCGTTGTCTCGAAAGTGAAGAAGGGTCACTCGAAAAGGAGGCCGGGACGCCTGCGATAGTGACGTTGAGAGAGACCCGCCAGGATGGAAAGAACGCCTGCTGGCTACTCCCCAGGTATCCCGACAGAGATTTCGGATAACATGAAGGAAATCTACCCATTTTCTGGCGGACTCCAAGCGGAGCCCGCACTCGTTAACGGCTTGCCTGCGGCTCAGGGTCTGTACCGGCCGGAGCACGAGCACGATGCTTGCGGCATCGGGTTCGTCGCGAACATTGAGGGCCGGAAGTCGCACGACATCGTGCTCAAGGGCGTGCAGATTCTGATCAACCTCGCTCATCGCGGGGCTTGCGGCTGCGATCCTCAGACCGGTGACGGGGCGGGCATTCTGATCCAGATTCCCCACACCTTTTTCGAGCGCGAAACGGCGAGCCTGGGGTTCTCGCTGCCGGCGCCGGGTGAGTACGGGGTGGGTATGGTATTCCTTCCGGTCGATCCGCACGACCGGCTTTTGTGCGAAGGAATCATTGAGAAGGTTGCCCGCGAGGAAGGGCTCACCGTCCTCGGGTGGCGCGACACCCCGATCAACGGCAATATGATCGGGCGCTTGGCTCGCAACACGCAGCCGTACATCGAGCAGATTTTCATCAAGGGCGCGCCGGGCATGGACCAGGACGCGCTCGAGCGCAAACTCTACGTCCTGCGCAAGCGCGTGGAATCGGCTGTGGCTGAAACCGACTTGAAGGAGAAGGAATTTTTCTACATACCGTCTTTTTCCTCTCGCACCATTGTGTACAAGGGTTTGCTGCTCGCGCCCCAGATCACTGATTTCTATAAGGAACTGCTCGATCCCGAGCTGACCAGCGGACTGTGCCTGGTCCACCAGCGCTTCTCCACCAACACATTTCCAAGTTGGAAGCTGGCTCACCCGTACCGCTACATCTGCCACAACGGAGAAATCAACACCCTGCGCGGGAATATGAACTGGATGCACGCGCGGCAGTCTGTGCTGGCGTCTCCTCTTTTTGGCGACGACATCAAGAAGCTTTTGCCGATCATCCAGGCGGGCGGCAGCGACTCCGCGATGCTCGACAATGCGATCGAACTCCTGACGCTTTCCGGAAGGACGCTCCCGCACGTGATGTCCATGCTGATCCCGGAAGCCTGGGACCACGACGTCACCATGCCCGAGGACATCAAGGCGTTTTATGAATACCACGCCTCGTTGATGGAGCCGTGGGACGGCCCGGCTGCGGTGGCCTTCACCGACGGCCGAGTCATCGGCGCGAAGCTCGATCGCAACGGGCTGCGCCCCGGCCGTTATCTGCTCACGTCGGATGGCCTGGTGGTCATGGCCTCGGAAGCAGGCGTGCTCCCCGTCAAGCCGGAAGACGTTCGCATGAAGGGCAGACTTGCGCCCGGCCGCATCCTGCTGGTGGATACGGAACTGAAGCGATTCATTTCGGATGAAGAAGTCAAAAAGAAACTGGCCGCGCGGCAGCCCTACGCGCAATGGTTGAAAGACAATCAGATTACTCTCGATCATCTGCCGAGCCCGACGCACGTCCAGCCCACGGACCACGAAACGATCCTGATGCGGCAGCGAGCATTCGGCTATACCGACGAAGACCTGAAGACAATTCTGTCGCCCTCGGCATTGTTGGGCGAGGAGCCGGTCGGATCCATGGGGATCGACACGCCGCTGGCCTGCTTGTCCGACAAACCACAACTCCTGTTCAACTATTTCAAGCAGACCTTCGCACAGGTCACCAACCCCGCGATCGATTCGATTCGCGAAGGGCTGGTGATGTCGCTCAACTGCTACATCGGCAGTGAAGGGAACATCCTCGACGAGACGCCGAAGAACTGCCACACGCTGAAGCTGCGTCATCCGGTCATCTCCAACTGGAGACTTGAGAAGCTGCGCCGGGTGAGTTGGGGCGATTTCCTTGCCACCAGCCTGCCGATGCTGTTCCGCGTGAACGGGGACGAGAATCAACTCGAGCGAGCAATTGAAACGCTCTGCCGCCGCGCTTCTCTGGCGATCAAGTCCGGCTATACATTGTTGATTCTGTCCGACCGGGGCGTGGACGAAGAGTATGCGCCGATTCCCAGCCTGCTGGCTCTCTCGGCGGTGCACAACCATCTGATTCGCGAGAAGACACGCAACCAGGTGGCTCTGATCGTCGAATCCGGCGAGCCGCGCGAAGTGATGCACTTTGCGCTGCTGTTGGGTTATGGCGCGAGCGCTGTGAACCCCTATCTTGCGATCGAGACTCTCGAGGACCGTCACAGGGATGCCGCCTTCCCGCCGGACTACACGTGGGACAAGGTTTTCAAGAGCTACATGAAGGCAATCGACAAGGGGCTGCTCAAGACGTTCTCCAAGATGGGGATTTCCACCCTGCAGAGTTATCAGGGTGCGCAGATCTTTGAGGCGATCGGTTTGAACCGCTCGCTCGTCGAGAAATACTTTACCGGCACCTCCTCGCGAATCGAAGGCATCGGCATGGAAGTCCTGGCTCGCGAAGCGCTCATGAAGCATCAGTTTGCGATGCAGCCGCCGCATGAATCCGACACAGAACTCCGCGTCGGCGGCGAATATCAGTTCCGCGTGCGTGGTGAACGGCACCAGCTGAATCCCACGACGATCAGCAAGCTGCAGCATGCGGTGCGGCAGTCGAACTTCGAGACCTTCCGCGAGTTCGCGGACATCGTGAACCAGCAGAACCGCGATCTCCAGATGCTCCGCGGCATGTTCGAGTTCAAACCGGCCGGGGCCGCCGTTCCCCTCGAAGAAGTCGAGCCCTCTGCCGAGATCGTCAAGCGTTTTGCGACCGGCGCCATGTCGTTCGGCTCGATCAGCAAGGAAGCGCACGAGACTCTGGCGATTGCGATGAACCGCATCGGCGGGAAGTCCAACACCGGCGAAGGTGGAGAGGATGAGGCCCGCTTCCATCCCGACGCGAATGGCGATTCGCGCCGCAGCGCCATCAAGCAGGTGGCCTCGGCCCGCTTTGGCGTTACGACCAATTACATGATCAATGCGGACGATTTGCAGATCAAGATCGCGCAGGGCGCCAAGCCGGGAGAAGGCGGCCAGTTGCCAGGTCACAAAGTAGATGATTTCATTGCGCGCATACGCCATTCGATCCCCGGCGTGGGCCTGATTTCTCCGCCCCCTCATCACGATATTTATTCGATTGAGGACCTGGCGCAGCTCATCTATGACCTGAAGAACGTTAATCCGAGGGCGCGGATCTCGGTAAAGCTCGTGGCCGAAGTGGGAGTAGGAACGGTGGCTGCGGGCGTGGCGAAGGCTCATGCCGACGTGATCCTCATCAGCGGTTACGATGGCGGGACCGGCGCTTCGCCCATCAGCTCGATCCGGCACGCCGGGGTGCCCTGGGAGCTCGGCCTCTCGGAGACTCAGCAGGTCCTGGTGATGAATGACCTGCGCAGCCGCGTGCGGTTGCAAGTGGACGGAAAACTGCAAACCGGACGGGACGTTGCGGTCGCGGCGTTGCTCGGTGCGGAAGAGTTTGGATTTGCCACGACGCCGCTCATTGCGATGGGTTGCATCATGATGCGGAAATGCCATCTGAACACATGTCCGGTAGGCGTGGCGACGCAGGACCCGGAGCTTCGCAAGAAATTTCAGGGCCAGCCCGAGCATGTGATCAATTTCCTGTTCTATGTGGCTGAGGATCTCCGCAGGATCATGGCGGAGCTTGGCTTCCGGAAACTCGACGAGATGATTGGCCGCGTGGATTGCGTAGTCCAGCGCCAGGATGTCGAACACTGGAAGGCCAAGGGGATCGATTTGTCTGCCGTGCTCTACAATCCGCCGATGCCTAGCCATGTGGGACGGCGTTGCACGCAGGCACAGGACCACGGTCTGGACGATGCCCTCGACGGCAAACTGATTGAACAGACCAGCGAGGCCATCGAAAACCTCACTCCTGTCTCGCTCAGCCTGCCCATCCGAAACGTGCACCGCACAGTCGGCGCCATGCTCAGCGGGGAAATTGCCCGGCGTCATGGCTCCGCAGGCTTGCCGGACGACACCATACGCATCCAGTTCCACGGTTGCGCAGGGCAGAGTTTTGGCGCGTTCCTTGCCAAGGGCGTGACCCTGACGCTCGAAGGCGAGGCCAACGACTATGTAGGGAAGGGGCTCTCCGGCGGCACG
This sequence comes from Terriglobia bacterium, assembly GCA_041492805.1. Classification (GTDB taxonomy): domain Bacteria; phylum Acidobacteriota; class Terriglobia; order Acidiferrales; family UBA7541; genus Palsa-360. Next base: position 4,922 of record JBGPXQ010000168.1, read on the forward strand.
CTGATTATTTACCCGCCGCGCAATTCCCGGTTCGTGCCGGAAGAAAACATCCTGGTCGGCAACGTTTGTCTGTACGGCGCGACCAGCGGCGAAGTGTTTTTCAACGGCATGGCGGGCGAACGGTTTGCCGTGCGCAATTCCGGCGCCACGGCGGTCGTGGAAGGCGTTGGCGACCACGGCTGCGAGTACATGACCAAGGGAACGGTCGTGGTGCTGGGAAAGACGGGGCGCAACTTCGCGGCAGGCATGACCGGCGGGATTGCATACGTTCTGGATCAGACCGGCGAATTTGTTGCCGTCTGGTGCAACCGGACGGATGTGGACCTCGAGCAGGCAACCGAGCCAAAGGACCTCGAAACTCTGCACCGGCTGATCACACGTCACGCCGAGGTTACCGGCAGTCGGCAGGCGAAATGGATCTTGCAGAATTGGGAAGCCACGCTGCCAAAATTCATCAAGGTATTCCCACACGAGTACAAACGTGTGCTGGGCATTCCACGGATTCCCGCTGCCGTGCTGGTCGCGCGAGTTGGGACGCAGGCGCACGGGCAGGTGATCCGTGGGTAAGGTGACAGGGTTTAAAGAATATGCCCGCGAGATGCCGTCGCGCCGCCCGGTCGCGGAGCGCGTCCACGACTATTTCGAGGTCTATCAACCATTCCCGGAAGAAAAGGTGCGCGTGCAGGCCGCACGCTGCATGGATTGCGGCATTCCGTTCTGCCACACCGGCTGCCCTGTGACCAACATCATTCCGGATTGGAATGACCTGGTTTATCGCGATCACTGGAAGGACGCAATCCGGGTGCTGCATTCCACCAACAATTTTCCGGAGTTCACCGGTCGCATCTGCCCGGCGCCTTGCGAAGCGGCGTGCGTGCTCGGCATCAACGAGCCGCCCGTCACGATCAAAGTCATCGAAAAAACAATCGTGGAACGGGCCTGGGAATAAGGATGGATCCAGCCCGAACCTCCGGAAACGCGCACGGGAAAGCGAATCGCTGTCGTAGGCTCTGGCCCATCCGGTCTTGCGGCCGCCCAGCAGTTGAATCGCGCCGGC
>JBGPXQ010000094.1:0-8703 GCA_041492805.1 Terriglobia bacterium
CCAGGTGAGTTACGAAACCTCCGCCGGTAAGCTGAGCCTGCCCGCGTCCATCGTGGAGAGGGTCGTCCGCGACGCCGAGCCGCTGGCCTCCAAGGCCGGGACGCCGGCGGACCGGGCTGCGAACCTGCCGATCGCGCCGCCGAACGCGCTGGGTCCGGCCGCCAATGACGAAGCCGCACGCGCGGCAGTGCGCGATGGTTCGCTTGACCTCAACTTACTCGCACGGCTCGAATCCGAGGCGGACGCGAATCTTACACCCACTGCGGTGGCTCGAGTTGTCGCCGCCGAGACGGCCGCGGCGCAATTCGAAATCAGCGTGGGCGACTTCGAACAAGCGGCTGCTCACTATAGCACCGGGCTTCGCTATGCGCCTGATAACGCCGGGCTGCTCATCGAAACCTCCTATCTCCACCTCCGGCGCAGCGAATATTCGTTGGCCCTCAATCTGCTCGACCGCGCGCGCCGCATACAGCCCGATTCTCCGGACGTCGCGAAGTTGGCCGGCTGGGCGTATTACGGATTGAACCGCGTCGGAGATGCTGTCTCAGAGTGGAAACGCGCCCTCGCGCTGAAACCTGATGTCGAAGTGCAGCATGCCCTCGAAAAGGCCGAGCGTGATGCGCAAGAGGAAGCCATGTACGGCGAAGGCGAAACCACCCACTTCCGCCTTCGCTTCAACGGCGGCGCTGCGCCCGAACTGGCGCGTGACGTCCTACGAACGCTCGAAGCCGAGTTCGAAGAAGTTTCTTCAACTCTGAACTATGTTCCTCCCGAGCCCATCGGCGTGATCCTGTACACGAATCAGGCGTTCATGGACATCACCCGCGCGCCGAGCTGGGTTGGGGCGCTCAATGACGGCCGCATTCGCGTGCCCGTCGAAGGCTTGACAGCTATGACCAGCGAGCTGGCTCGCGTCCTCAAACACGAACTGTCGCATAGTTTCGTCTCCCAAAAAACGAGCGGGCGGTGTCCCGTCTGGCTGCAGGAAGGTATTGCGCAATACATGGAAGGCAAACGCAGCAGGAGTGCTGCTGGGGCGCTTTCTTCAGCGTACGAGCGGCACATGGAATTTTCTCTCGCATCGTTTGAAACGTCCTGGCTGAATCTTTCAAGAGAAACCGCCGCCAGCGCGTACGCATGGTCGCTCGCAACCGTCGAGACGATTGTGAATGTGGATGGCATGATCAGCATCGAACGAATTCTGGATCGCATCGCCGCCCAATCTGCAACCGAGGACGCCATACACGCCGTCCTCCACGACTCCTACGCTGACCTCGTGCAATCCACCGTGCAGTATCTCCGCAAAGCGTATCTCTAAAAGTCCCGTTGTTTTATTGGCATCTTTTAGCTCGCGTTTGATTTGTTGTAGCCCGCGTCTTCAGACGTGGGGAATTTTTTCTCAATGCGAGGAAAAGCCTCGCCTCTGAAGAGGCGAACTATAGAAGCACATCATGCGCATACACGAATAAATATCTACATTGGCCGGGACTGCACAAAGCTGGAGAATGGTTAGAGCGCTGTAAGCAAGCCCGCGAGCAGAGCCGCGCGTTCGGGCAGCGCGCGGACCACGATATTTTCGCGCGGGCTGTGCGCGCCTTCACCGACTGCGCCAAGGCCATCGAGTGTTGGCACGCCTAGCGCCGAGGTGAAATTTCCGTCCGATCCGCCGCCGACGAAGGCTTCCCCCAGCTCCTTGCCCATTTCTTCTGACAATGCGCGCGCCTTTGCGTAAAGCGCCGCGCTCGTCTTTCGTTCCATCGGCGGGCGGTTGAATCCGCCCAGTACTTGGAGCCCAGCGCCGGCGAGAATCGGTTGCAGCGCGCGAAATTTCCGTTCGAGCGCGCGCATATCTTCGATGCGCGCTGCGCGCAGGTCCACCAGAGCCCGCGCGCGCTCGGCGATCACATTGGTGCGCGTACCGCCTTCGATCACATCTGCGCTTACGGTGATTCCGCGCCGCGGTTGGTTCCACCGCGAGATGCGCGCAATTTGAAGCGCGATTTCTTCAATCGCATTGATGCCGTCTTCCGGGTTAAGTCCCGCGTGGGCCGCGCGTCCAGTCGCGATGAGTTCGATCTCGCCAACGCCCTTGCGGCCTGTTTTCACGTGGCCATCGAGTCCGGCCGCTGGTTCGAGCACGAATACTGCATCGCTGTGTTTCGCTTCACGTTCAATCGCGGCACGCGAGCTTTCGCTGCCGACCTCTTCGTCGCTCGTCCACAGAAAGACGACGCGCTTTTCCGGCATGCAACCTGCAGCGGCCAGGGCGTCGATAGCGTAGAGTGCAATTACCAGCCCGCCTTTCATGTCAAACGTACCGGGTCCCCAGGCGCGTCCTCGGGACACGCGAAACGGCATACGCGTGATAGTCCCGGCGTCGTAGACGGTATCCAAATGGCCTAGAACAAGAATCTGCGCATTCGCGCGATTGCCGTGGGAACGCCATTCCGCCCTCACGTGATCGCCGCGTTCACGCTGGCGCAGCAGCGTGACCCTGGCGCCCCGCTTTCTCCATTCGGACGCGATGATGCGGCCGAAGCGGTCCACGGCGCCCTTGTCGAAACTCGGTGACTCCGCCCGCACAAAACGGCCGAGCAGGCGTGTCATCGCCCGTTCGCGCTCCCGCAGCCAGCCGAGCAGCGAACGCATTGTAGGATGGCTCTTCATGGCGCCGCTATGCTAACAATGGACCCTGTGCCGGGCAACCCCTCGCGGAGAACGCTCGGGGTGAACTGCGTTTGCCCGGCGGCGTGTTTCGCATATAATTCCAGGGTGTGGGCTGCACTTGCAGCCCCCCGAGAGAATGTTGCGCCGGCTGTCTTCCCCCGAGCTTTCCCGGACGCGAATCGAGGCCATGAGATGATTTTCGATACCATCGCCATCCAGAAGATTCTGCCGCACCGCTATCCGTTCCTGATGGTGGATACCATCGTCGAGATGGAGCGGGTGAAGCGCATCGTGGGGTTGAAAAGCGTCTCCATCAACGAGAGCTATTTTCAGGGCCACTTTCCGGGGAAGCCCATCATGCCCGGGGTTCTGATCATCGAAGGTATGGCGCAGACTGGCGGCCTCCTTCTGTTGTTGGAAATTCCCGATCGCGAAAAGAAGCTGTTGTACTTCGCCGCCGTGGACGAGGCGCGTTTCCGGCGGCCGGTGGTGCCGGGAGAACAGTTGCGGATGGAAGTGACGGTGCTTAAGTGGCGCGGAACGTTTTGCAAGCTGCACGGCACGGCCACCGTCAACGGTGAACTCGCAGCCGAAGCGACGCTGAAGTGTATGTTGGTGGACCGTGATCCTGTGGTCGCGCCAAGTGACGCCGCCACGGACGCACGGCTGGTGCCAAGCAATGAGTGAAATCGATCCCCGGGCGATCGTCTCCTCGAGTGCGCGCATCGGAAGCGCGGTCCGAGTTGGCGCGTTCGCTGTTGTAGGAGACGACGTTGAGCTGGGAGACGATTGCGTGCTCGAGCCGCATGCTGTGGTCCGCGGCCCGGCCCGCGTTGGCTGCAAAAATATTTTTGATTCGTTTTGCTCGGTCGGCGGGGACCCGCAAGATTTGAAATTCAGCGGCGAGCGCACCAAACTGGTGGTGGGTGACGCAAACCGTTTCCGGGAATTCTCCACGGTGAGCCGCGGCACGACGCAGGGCGGCGGCGTCACGCGAATCGGCAGCGATAATCTCTTCATGGCATATTCCCACGTCGCACACGATTGCATCGTCGGCAGCCACACAGTTTTCGCCAATGGCGCGACACTCGCGGGCCACGTGGTTGTGGAGGACTATGCCAGTGTCGGGGCATTCAGCCCGGTGCACCAGTTCTGCCGAGTTGGCCGCTACGCTTATATCGGCGCCTGCACCGTCATTACGCAGGACGTGCCGCCGTTTTCGCGCGTCGTCACCGAGCGCGAGACCCGGTGCTACGGCGTGAACACCGTTGGACTCGAGCGCCGTGGCTTCGACCGCGCGCGTCTCGACACGATTGAGCGCGCATTTCGCATTTTGCTGCGCTCCAAGCTCAACACTTCACAGGCCCTCGAACAGATTCGCACGCAACTCAACGGCTCGTCCGACGTTCGGGAACTGGTGGAATTCATCGAGTCGGCGCAGCGCGGCCTGCACAAGTGAATTCCTCCGCGCCCATGTCCTCCTCACCCGTTTCGGATTCTCCCGTTCGATGGGGGCTTATTGCCGGCAACGGACAATTCCCATTTCTGGTGCTCGAAGCGGCGCGCAGCCAGGGGATCGACATGGCCGTGATCGCGATTCGGGAGGAAGCATCACCCGCGCTCGAAAAAATTGCATCACGATTGCACTGGGTCAGCCTCGGTGAGTTGTCGCGGGCGCTTGCACTGTTGCATGAGGAAGGCGTCAACCGGGCTGTGATGGCAGGACAGGTGAAGCACAACAAGATCTTCAGCTCCATTCGACCGGACTGGAAGCTCGCGAAGCTTTTGTTCTCACTGCCGCTAAAAAATACCGATTCGCTGATCGGGGCCGTTGCCCGAGTGCTGGAATCGGAAGGCATTCAACTGGTGGACTCCACGGCGTTCCTCAAGCCGCTCGTCCCCGCCCCCGGCGTGCTTACGCGGCGCGCGCCAGACGCACGCGAAGCTGCCGACATCAATTACGGCCGCGAAATCGCGCGGCAAATTGCCGGGCTCGACCTCGGGCAGACCGTTGTAATCCGTGACCGCGCCTGTGTGGCCGTCGAAGCCATGGAAGGGACCGATGAAACCATCGAGCGCGCCGCCCGCATCGCTGACGGGGGCGCGCTTGTCGTGGTGAAGGTGAGCAAGCCACGGCAGGATATGCGATTCGATGTACCCGTCGTCGGTCTTCAAACCGTCGAAGTGATGCAGCGGTGCCGGGTCTCCGCGCTGGGGATGGACGCGGAGCGCACGCTGCTGTTCGACCGCGCGCGCGTCATCGAAGCTGCCGACGCCGCCGGCATCGCAATTGAGGCATTTCCGCTCGAGGCCATCGGCGTGGCCGAACGGCCGGCGACGCAGGGGAAATAGTGACTCCCGAAATTCAGCCAGAGAAGCGGGTGCGGGCTCCGCTTGGAGCCCGCCAGAAAAAAGTCCGCGTCGCCGTTGTCGGCGCCGGAGATTTCGGCCGGAACCACGCACGCGTCTATCGCGAGCTTGAAGGCGCCGAACTGGCCGGCATTGTGGATGCCGACTCCTCGCGTGCCGCGCAAGTCGCGGCCGAATTTTCCACGGAAGTTTTGCCGAACATCGAATCGCTGGCCGGCCGCGTGGATGCAGCGAGTGTGGCCGTGCCTACCATCGAGCATGCGCGCGTCGGCTGCCGCCTGCTCGAGCTCGGCGTGGATGTCCTCGTGGAAAAACCGATGGCCGCCTCGCTCGCCGAGGCCGACCAGCTTATTTCTGCAGCCGCGCGTGCGGACCGAATTCTGCAGGTCGGGCACTTGGAACGATTCAATCCAGGAATTGTTGCGGTGATTCCCGCGGTGAACCGTCCACTCTACTTCGAAGTCCATCGCCTCGGCGTTTTCACACCGCGCAGCCTGGACGTTGACGTCATCTACGACGTGATGATTCACGATCTGGATATCCTTCTTGCGCTGGTGGATTCGCCTGTCACAGAAATAAAAGCGATTGGTATTCCCGTCCTGACCGACAAAGTGGACATCGCGCACGCGCGCCTCGATTTTGCTTCGGGCGCCGTCGCCAACGTCACGGCGAGCCGCGTCTCCACCGAGCGCGTGCGCAAGCTGCGTTTCTTCCAGCAGCATGAGTATATTTCAGTGGATTTCACGCGCCAGGACGCGCTTCGTGTGCGCGTGGTGGAGCCCGGCCCGCAGCCAAAGTTCGATTTCACCACGCTTCCATCGGAACGCGAAGAACCCCTCCGCGCTGAGCTGCGGGCTTTTCTTGATTCTGTGCGCTCGCGCCGCGCTCCGGTCGTGGATGGCGCCGCCGGCCGGCGCGCGCTGGAACTGGCGGATCGAGTCATGGCAGGCATCCTCGAGCACGGGCGGCGCGTCCAACTGGGTGCTTTCGCTACCCCACAGGCGAATCGATGATTCCCCGGATTCTAGTTCCGAAGAATGCCCGGCCGCTCGCGGCTCCCTCTGACGCGCCGCCGAGACGGTTAAGCTCCGAGCTCGATTCGCGTACTCTCGTCCCATCGAACCTGCCGCACATTGAACTGGACGCTCGAACCTTGATTCCTTCGCACATTCCGCTGGGCGTGCTGGGCTCGCGCGTCGTCGTCCCGCGCGATATGCCCCATACGCCCCTCGATGCGATAAGCAAGACGCCCGGTTATGTTCCGCTGACCATCCTCGATTCGCGCGTGGCGGTGCCCAGGGACGCGCATGCTTCCAAACTCGAACCGAAACAGCTCGTTGCCATCCAGGACTTGCCCGGCGTTATCGATCCTGATGTCCTCACCACTGGCGAAGTCAATTTCATGACCCAGCCCGTCGAGGAGCGGACGTCGGCATGGAACGCTGCCGCGCGGTTCTCCTCCATTGCGTTTCATTTTGTCGTGATCCTTTTCATTCTATTTGAGCCCAAATTGTTTCCGTACCGGGAGCCGACGCAGGCGGAAATCGACAGGCAGAACGTCACAAACCTCTACTTGCCCTCGGATGTCAATGACGTTCCGAAAACTCTTCCCAGCCCCCAGCCCAAGAGCCCGCAGATGCGCGTGGATCCGCGTCTGCTTCGCCAGTTGGCGCCGCCCCGCGAATTGCAACCGACACCTGGACCGCCGGAGCCGGAACGCGTCGTCCGGGACGCTCCCACACCTGCGAAACCTGCGCCTTCTGCGCCCATGCCCCAGCCTCGAACACAGCCGCCCCAGGACAGCCCCATCCGGCCACCACAGCAACCCCCCCAGGAGTTGGCTTCGAATAGCCTGGTCTTGCCGCGTTTTTCGCCGGGGAAGGCCCTCCAGCAGTCGATGCACGATGCGCTCAAGGATGGGGGAACCGCCAGCGCGCAATTCGGAGGCCCAGTTGGCCCCACACCCTCACCCGGCGGCGGAGGTATGGGTGGCGGGGGCGGAGGAGGGCAGGGCTATCTCGGCGGGGCCGTGGAAATGCTCACGCCCACCGAGGGAGTGGATTTCACCAACTACATCGCGCGAGTGCTCGCCAGCGTAAAGCGGAACTGGTATTCGGTGATGCCGGAATCCGCGCGCCTGGGCGAGCGGGGTAAGGTCGTTTTGCAATTTCGCATCATGCACGACGGCGTTGTGCCCGATGCAGAGCCCGCCATGGTTGGCAGCTCCACCAAAGAGCCGCTGGATCGCGCGGCGATCTCTTCGATTCGCGCCTCGACCCCGTTTGAGCCGCTCCCGCCAGCTTTCAGCGGTCCCTACATCGAACTAAGGTTCATCTTCCTGTATAATATCCCGTTGAACAACCAGTGAAGCTGGCGCGTACACAAGTGTCGGGCGTCCTCCTGCTTGCACTGTTGTGTCTGATTTATCTGGTGATCCGGTTCTGGAAATTCCTGCGATGAGCACCGCCCCAAAGCTAACGCCCAACCTGACCCCTGAGCTAAAGGATCGCCCTCGGCAATCTGGACCGGGGCCTATTCCACTTATAGCCATCGTGGGGCCAACGGCCTCTGGCAAATCCTCGCTAGGCGTGTGGCTTGCCCGGAAATTCGGCGGCGAGGTCCTGGCCTGCGATTCGACGCAGGTCTATCGCGGCTTTGACATCGGCACTGCCAAACCATCGACCGAAGAACGCGAAGGTGTCCCGCATCACCTGCTCGATCTGGTGGACGCCAGCTTTGCTTTTACGGCGGGAGAATATCGTGTCCGGGCTATTGCGGTTCTCGAAGACCTGAGCCAGCGTTCGCGGCTCCCGATCCTTGCCGTCGGGACCGGGCTTTATCTGCGCGCCCTGCTTGAAGGTCTATCCGACGCCCCGGCGCGCTCGGAGGAACTGCGCGCGCGTCTGGAAGCTGGCGCCGATACGCACAGCCTCCAATACCTGCACCGTGTTCTGCGACGTCTCGACCCCGAAGCCGCCACGCGCATCGGATCCCGCGATCGTCCCAAGATGATTCGCGCCATTGAGGTCTGCTTGCTCACCGGGCGCCCGCTCACCGAAGTCCATCAGGCGGGCCGCGCCCGACTGGAAGGATACACTCCGATCAAGATCGGCTTGCAGCCTCCGCGCGCCGCGCTGTACGCCCGCATCGAGCGACGCGTCCAGACGATGCTCGATCGCGGCTGGCTGGAAGAGGTTGCCGGTCTCATCCGCAGCGGCATTTCACAGGACGCGAAACCATTCGACTTCATTGGGTACAGCGAACTGCACGCGCACCTCGAAGGCACCGTCACGCTCGCTGCCGCCACGAAAGCGATTTCTCAGGCCACGCGCCGGTACGCCAAGCGCCAGCTCACCTGGTTCCGCAAGGAGCCGACCGTGCACTGGCTCCCCGGCTTCGGCGACGACCCGACCATCGCCGCCTACGCCGAGCAGTTGGTGACGGGACACTTGCATTCCAGCGCAGTACTGTAGTTGTGCGTGTCCGCAAGGTGTATAATAGACCCGTGGAATCGTACCTCTGGTCGCATTTCTCTCTTTTGAACTTACCCACCATCGTTGCTGCAGAATGAAGACGACACGTACGACTGAATCACGCGAACGCGTACTGCTAGTTGGTGTGGGCCTGAAGCGGGCCGCGCATGTGCCGGGCATTGATGCGGGTGAG
>JBGPXQ010000183.1:0-5473 GCA_041492805.1 Terriglobia bacterium
AAAGATCGACGAAATCAAGGTCGATTCCATTAGTGCGGAAGCAATGGCTTTCGAAAAATCAGGGCCGCGGATGTTCAGTGCTGGAAGAGGTAACAACGCTGTGGAGGTGTACGATCGTAACAAACGTACTCTGATTGCCACTTGGTCTGTTGCGCGAGTGGCCAAAAATCCTACCACGATCGCGTTTGACGAAGCTAATCATCGCCTATTTGTCGGCACTCGCGAGCCTGGAAAACTACTTGTGCTGGATTCTGACTCAGGCAAAGTTGTGACCAGCTTGCCGGCCGTATCCGCGGTTGATGACATGGTTTACGATAGCAAGCAGAAGCGCATCTACTATGCCGGATCCGAATTTCTTGACGTGTTTCAGCAGCGCGATCCTGATCATTATGATCTTCTCGGACACATCCCGACCAGTTTTCGCGCGCATACAGGAATTTTGTCCCCTGAACTGAATCGCTACTATCTAGGGATCCCGGCCCACGAAGGTAAAGGTGCTGAAGTCCGCATTTACAGGGTGTTACCTTAAGGCAAATTAGAGATTCTTCAGGTCACGATCGGTCTGAATGCGATTGCTGCTCCTTGTCGCTCGCCAAAATTCTGTCCGCCTGTGGTTTCAAGAGGATACGGCATTGCGATTCACAGGCAAAGCGCGATAGCACTCGCGCATGATAGACACGTTGGTACCCCTGGCTGGTGCGATCCTCCGACTCTTCCATAGTCGTCGCAGGCTGCTTCTCGAAAACCTCGCATTTCACCAGATCAAAACAAAAGGGGACCCTTCTAACGAGTTAAGAATGGGGACATTTCTAAAGAGCTTTGACACCCGGCGCTTCCTCATCTTGACACGAGAGGGCGGGCAGCATATGGTTTGCGCGAAGATAAAATTGCAATCGAAATTTCCAGGTTCAATGGTGGGACGACTGCCCGTCATCGACGGAAACTCAGAAAGAAGAATCAATGTATTCGACGAAAACTTGCAGACTGCAAATGATGTTGCGTTCGGTTTTGTCGGTTGTTGTCGTGCTCTTGAGCATGACCGGACGCGTCTCGGCCCAATCTGTCGCGAAGGACAGCGAGTGGCCGACCTACGGAGGGGACTTGGCGAGTACCAGGTACCGCGCGCTGGAACAGATCAACGCGGCGAACTTCAGCAAGCTCGAGGTCGCCTGGCGATTCAAGACGGACAGCCTCGGCCCACGGCCGGAATACAAGTTGGAAGGGACGCCGCTGATGGTCAAGGGTGTGCTGTACACGACCGCCGGGACGCGGCGGGCCGTGGTGGCACTGGACGCGGCCACGGGTGAAATGCTCTGGATGCACAGCGAGAACGAAGGAGCGCGCGGCACCAATGCGCCGAGACAGCTTTCGGGCCATGGATTGGCCTACTGGACCGATGGCAAGGAAGAGCGGATCTTGTACGTCACGCCCGGTTACAGACTCATCGCCCTTGATGCCAAGACCGGCGTCCCTGTACCCGGCTTTGGCAAGAATGGCGTGGTCGATCTGAAGCTGGACGACGATCAGGACATCGACTTGGTCACCGGAGAGGTCGGCCTTCATTCGACGCCCGTTGTGGCCAAGGATGTAGTGATCGTCGGGGCCGCGCACCTGACCGGAAGCGTTCCAAAGAGCAGAAAGAACGTGAAAGGCTATGTCCGCGGGTTCGATGCGAGAACCGGCAAGCGCCTCTGGATATTCCATACGATCCCGCTCCCTGGGGAGTATGGAAACGAAACGTGGGAGAAAGGTTCCTGGTCCTACACCGGAAATACGGGAGTCTGGGGACAGATATCCGTGGATGAAGAGCTGGGTCTGGTGTATTTGCCGGTGGAATTGCCGACCGGCGACTACTACGGAGGCGATCGCCCAGGGGACGGGTTGTTTGGCGAGAGTCTCGTCGCAGTGGATTTACAAACGGGCAAGCGAAAGTGGCACTACCAGCTCGTTCACCATGGCCTGTGGGACATGGATATCCCTTGCGCTCCGATTCTGGCCGACATGACCATCAACGGCCGGACCGTCAAGGCTGTGGCGCAGCCAACCAAGCAGGCCTTCCTGTACGTCTTCAATCGCGAGACTGGCGAGCCCATCTGGCCGATCGAGGAGCGGCCCGTACCGCAAGGTGATGTGCCCGGAGAGAAGTACTCTCCCACGCAGCGATTTCCGACCAAACCGCCCGCTTTCGATAACCAAGGCGTTTCAGGCGACAGTCTGATCAACTTCACGCCGGAACTCCACGCGGAAGCGGAGAAGCTGGTCGAGCGATATCGGATAGGGCCGTTATTTACGCCGCCATCGGTGAGTAAGCCCGGGGGCCCGCTGGCCACGATTGCATCACCGGGAGCAACAGGCGGAGCGAACTGGCCGGGCGGGTCATACGATCCTGAAACCCACATCCTGTATGTGTATTCGCAAAGCGGAATCGCCACCCTGGGGCTCGTTCCGCCCCCCGACGCAAAATTCTCGGACATGGAGTACGTCCAGGGGACCGCTGGGCTTCCGCCTCGGCCCGGGAGACCTATGGGCGCGCTCCCGGTTTCCACGCCCGGTGAGACTGCCGCCCCTGCTACCTTGGGCGAGGGTGGTGACCCTGGTTTGAACGTCCGCGGTTTGCCTCTGTTGAAGCCACCTTATGGCCGCATCACTGCAATCAATATGGACAGGGGCGAAATCGTCTGGCAGGTCGCGCACGGCGAAACGCCGGATGCCGTCCGCAACAATCCTGCTCTCCAGGGCCTGACCATTCCGCGTACGGGCCGGGCAGGTATTATCGGGACATTGGCGACTAAGACTCTAATCATCGCCGGCGAGGCTGGCTACTTCACGACGCCATCCGGAGCGCGAGGCGCGATGCTGCGCGCCTATGACAAGGCAACAGGCAAAGAGGTCGGCGCGGTCTACATGCCGGCGCCTCAGAGCGGGTCGCCCATGACCTACATGCTGAACGGCAGACAGTACATCGTCGTTGCAGTCAGCGGAGGCTCGTACCCGGGTGAGTACATCGCATTCAGATTGCCCACGGATGCATACTGATGAAAGTGATTGAGGAAGAAGTCACATCCGAGCCGCGGTAACCCTTTGAGGTTGGCGTTACGAGCTGGGGCCTCAAAAAATCGGAGCCGAATTATCTTGCGACGCGCCGCCGCAAGACTTCCAAAATCCCTGTTACCAACATCGCCGGAGTTGGGGGGCAGCCGGGGATGTATCCGTCCACAGGAATGACAGCGTCCACCGGGCCTACAATTGCGTAGCTACCCGCGAAAATTCCGCCACTACATCCACACGCTCCCACAGCCACGACCAACTTCGGCGCTGGGACCACTTCGTAGGTGGCCTTGACGGCTTCGGCCATATTGCGCGTGACCGGACCCGTCACCAAAAGCATGTCAGCATGCTTGGGTGACGCGACGAAATGAATCCCGAACCGTTCCAGGTCGTAATACGGATTGGTCAGAGCGGTGATTTCTGCCTCGCAGCCGTTGCAGGAACCGGCATCCAATTCGCGAATGTTTAGCGCTCTCTGCAAAAGGGAGTGAATTTGCGCACGCGCAGCTTCCGGAGCCGGACCAGGAGAATCAATCTCCGACCGGCCATTGATGTCCCAGCACCGCACCGTTTGTTGCTTTGCGACGCCGGACCATTTGAAATGCTTCGCGGCCACCACGGCGCCACCCGCAACCTCCGCGCACCTTCCGCAGCCAATGCATTCGCCATAGGACAAAGTGAGGCATGGAAGGCCCTCGCGCTCGATTTTCCCGAATGCCCTTGTAGGACAGACTTCAATGAGCCTCTGAGCGATGGCCGGCGTCAACTGTTCCGCGAAAACATCGGGCATTCGGCTGCCGTCACAGTTCCCGAGCAAGGCTTCGACCGGAATCAGCCGATCCGGCTGGCGCAAGCTCCGGCTAACCACATCAAAAATCATCGGTCACATCCTGAGTAAGAAAGGTTGAAGCTCTTATTGATCAGCGGAAAATCCGCAATGATGTTGCCTGCCACCGCGAAGGGCATCGCGGGCCAGTTCTGAAATGACGGAGACTTAATGTGACACCGCGTCAGGAAACCGTCGCGGGCCTCCACCCAGTAATAGAGTTCTCCACGGGGTGACTCCACAGCAGAGGAACTTTGAACTTCTGCCTGGGTCTGAACGGGAACGAGCACCGCCCCACTCGGCAGAACCCCTATGGCCTCCTGAATCAGCCGCGAGGATGCCGCGGCCTCCGCAATCCGGACCCGTGCGCGTGCCATCACGTCTCCGTAATGCGTGACAGGCACTTCGAATCGAAACTTCTCGTAGTAGCCGTACGGATGATCGCGACGAACGTCACAATCCATCCCACTGGCACGCGCAACCGGGCCGACAACTGCCAGGTCGCGGGCCACTTCCTTACCAAGGACTCCCGCCGTTTCAAAGCGGTTCTGGATGGAAGGCGTTTCCAGGACCAGGTGCGCAAGGTCCGCAAATTCGCGAGAAGCTTGCGAGACAGCCTGACCGAGCTCACCTAGTTTATCGGAGGGGAGATCAAAACGCAGCCCGCCGGGTACCGTGATTCCGCGCCAATAACGGGTTCCGCAACAACGTGAGGAAGCCTGAAACAAAAACTCCTTAATGGACGTCGCAGACGCTGCGGCGACACTGAAACCAACGTCCGTGCACAATCCGCCCACATCCGAGATGTGCGCGACAAGACGTTCGAACTCCAGCCCAATCATACGAATGGCGGAGGCGCGCGGCGGAATATCGATTCCATACGCCTTTTCCACTGCCTGGGAATAGCAAACCGCATGAGCGAAGCAGTTATCACCAGAGACCGATTCCGCGATCATCGCTCCGGCGTTTACAGGAGTGCCCTCGAACAGTTTCTCAGTGCCTTTGTGAGTGTAGAAGTGGCGCAACTCGAGATGTAAGACTGTGTCCCCAACGACACTGAACCGGAAATGTCCCGGTTCAATGACGCCTGCGTGGACGGGGCCTACTGCGACTTCTGCTATGCCGTCGCCCTGGACCTGCAAAAAGCGATATTCGCGTTTCGACCAAGGAACATCGTCCGTTGAATCGATCATGGGGTAGACACCGTCTGGCCAGTGATCGTGAAAAATCAACGGTCGCAGATCGGGGTGCCCCACGATCTCAATGCCGTACTGGTCGTGGAGTTCTCTCTCATACCATGCTGCTGCCGGCACTTGGAGCGAAATGGAATTGAGCGGGCCACCAGCCGGCAGCTCGATCTCGCGGTAGCCGGGATCCCCGACATCAAAGATGTAATGGACCCGTTTCTCTCGGTTTGAACGGAGGCTTCCGAAGATCGTGACCAGACGTGCCAAGGTCCCGTCTTTAGCCTGGGGAATTGTGAACGTCGCTTCCGAAGAAGCTCTCTGAAGGTCCGGGCCTGCTGTTGGCAAATTTTCCTTCATCGCAAGACCGCAATCGCTTCCTGCAGGAGGACGCCAAATACGTGAGGAATCCGCG
>JBGPXQ010000115.1:0-7718 GCA_041492805.1 Terriglobia bacterium
CACGCCAGTGTCCAGGGGGCTGCCGCGAAGCCCAAAACCGGTACGTTCGGGCCTAACTCCCGGGTGAGCACGCGAATTGATTCCATCAGGAAGCCGGTTTCCTGCTCCGGGTCGAACATGGCAATTTCATTTATCTGGGCGGCGGTTCGAAGGGGCGATTCGATGACAGGACCTTTATCGGTTAGTTCGAACGGCAGCCCCATTGCGCCAGCCGGTATCAAGATATCGGAGAAAACGATGACCGCGTCCACGCCCAGGATGCGGTAAGGCTGCAGCGAGACCTCCACGGCCAGTTCAGGAGTCCTGCAGACTTCCAGGAAATTGTGGTTGTCGCGTACGGCACGGTATTCGGGCAGGTAACGCCCAGCCTGGCGCATGATCCATACTGGCGTCCGCTCGACGGGCTCACAGCGGCAAGCGCTCAAGAATAGGGCCTTGCGGTTCACGGGTTGAGCCGGTTGGGTCATCAGTGGTTCACCGACCTTAGCATGATAACAAAAGTCCGTGTTGCCTGCATTGCGCATGCTTTCCGGCGACTGCGTGCTTTCCGGCTCGGGAATTGGCTATAATGCTGACGAGACAATGGATATTTGAGGGAGCAGGATGCAGGTGACGGGCTGTAGGTGCAAATTTTCTTGATTCTGCCGGTTCTTCTCTGTGTGTTCTCGGCGCCCTCTGTGGTGAAAGTCTTTTCGCAGGTGAGGAAGAGTAACAAAGATTTAACACAGAGAGCACAGAGGGCGCGGAAAAGGCCTAGTTAACACGAATTCGATCTGATGACGAACCCCTACGTACTCGCGACACTATTCTTTTATACGGCGAGCCTGGCGCTCTATATCTGGAATCTGCGCGAACCGTCGCGCACAGCGGGAATCGGTGCGACTGCGTGTCTCATTGGCGCGCTTGGCCTTCACTACCTGGCGCTGCTGGAAAGGTCGCGGTTGATTCACGCGGTGCCGTATGACGACCTTTTCGGTTCGCTGTCGCTGTTCGCGTGGCTGCTGGCCGCGACGTATCTGGGGCTGGAGGCGATCCACCGCCGCCGGGCTGTCGGCCCGTTTGTGTTGCCGATCGTGCTCGTAGTGTTTCTACTGGCGCACGCGAGCGAGGCGCGGCCAATCAAAGCGCCCCCCGCGCAAGGTCCGCTATTTGCATTTCACGTCACGCTAAACATTCTGGCGTATTCCGCTTTCGCGATTTCATTTGTATTGAGCGTGATTTTTCTGATACAGAACCGCCGTTTGCGCGATCACAGGCTTGGCATCGTTGGGTGGCGCTTCCCAGCGCTCGATGTCCTCGAGCGAATGACGCGCAGCAGTGTTCTGATTGGATGCGGGTCGCTGGCTGTTGGAATGGCCGCCGGATTCATATGGGCGCACCGGCTGCATGGCCGGTATTGGGATGGCGATCCGAAGGTGATCGTCACGATTGTGATTCTGGCGGTCTATCTGGGTTACACGCTGCTGGCGCGGACGGCAGCGTGGCGGGGAGCGCGCGCGTCGGCCCTTTGCATCTTTAATTTTATGTTCGTGATTTTCAGTTACAGTATCGTGAACCGGTATCTTTCGCACTTTCACCGCTACTTCTGAGCGGGTATGAACGCAGGGATCGAGGGGCAAGCGGGCATCTGATCAATGGAAATCGTCCTCATCGGACTGAATCACCGCACAGCCACGGTCGAACTGCGCGAGCGCGTCGCGTTCAGTGTCGAACAGGCGTGCGAAGCCGCCGACCAGTTGCGCTCGCGTGGAATCCTGGAAGAGACGCTGGTGCTTTCCACCTGCAACCGCAGCGAACTTTACGGCGTCCCACGTGAGCTTGCTACCGACAGCGCCGGCGCGGTCGAGCTGTTCCTCGCGGCGTTCCACCAATTGCCGCCGGATGAACTGAACGGTTCGCTCTACCGCCACCGTGATCGCAGCGCCGTGCAACACTTGTTTCGAGTCGCGGCGGGGCTGGACTCGATGCTGTTGGGTGAAGCTGAAATTCTCGGCCAGGTGCGCGAGGCCTACCGGATCGCGCTCGACCACGGCGCGACAGGCCCTGTGCTCAACCGCATGTTCCAGGGGGCCCTTGAGGTTGGCAAACGCGTTCGCAGTGAGACGGAGATCGGCACGCGGCCCGTTTCGGTAGCGTTCGCCGGCGTAAAACTGGCCGAGCGGATCTTTGGCCGGCTGAACAATCATCGCGCATTGATTGTCGGGGCGGGCGCAACGAGCGAGCAGGTTGTGCGGCATCTGTGCGACCGCGGAATCAAGCAGTTGCATGTACTGAATCGCACGGCGGAGCATGCCGTGACTCTCACCGCGCAATTTGGCGGGGAAGTCGTCCCGTGGGAAAACCTGGCAGCGGCATTGGAATGGCCGGACCTGATCGTAACTTCGGTTTCGAGCGCGGAGCCGATTCTGTCGCGCGCGGCGATTGAACGCGCCATGGCGGCCCGTGGCAATCGTGCTTTGTTGATGATCGATCTTGGCGTCCCGCGCAACGTCGCAGCGGATGCCAGCCAGCTTTACAATACATACCTGTACAACGTCGATGACCTGACCGAAATCGTGGAGCAAAACAAGAAGGCGCGCGAGGCGGAAATTCCTCGGGCGGAAGCCATCATCGAAGAGCAAATCGAAAAATTCATGCACTGGCAGGCGGGCGTTGCGGTGGGCGCCGTTCTCGGGGATCTTCGTGCGAAACTCACAGCCGAACGCGAGGCGTTCCTGCGCGAACGCCTGGCGGCGATGTCGCATCTCTCGGAACGGGATCGCGCCCAGTTTGCCGCGATGCTCGAAGAATTCCTCAATCGCGTGGTACTCGATCCCGCCGAACGCCTCCGCGGAATTTCAGAACTGCGCCGCAAGCTGCAGAACCTCGAAGCGCTGAGAGATTTTTTTCACCTCGATCGGGAGAAGCCTTGAAGGCCCTGCGCATCGGGACGAGAGGCAGCACGCTGGCACTCTGGCAAGCCAACAGCATCCGGGAAGCGCTTCGCGCCATCACTGACGTAGAATCGGAACTCGTGATCGTTAAGACTTCCGGGGACAAATTCCAGCAGACGAGTTTCAGCCAGATTGGGACGAAGGGAGTCTTCATCAAGGAACTGGAAGACGCTCTGCTCGCACGGAGGGTCGACCTGGCTGTGCACAGCATGAAAGACGTCCCCACGAAGATTCCCGATGGCTTGACGATTGCCGCAATCTGCAAACGGCAAGATGTGCGTGATGCGCTGCTTTCCACCAGCGGGGCATCGCTCGACCGTCTTGCTGCTGGAGCGCGAGTCGGCACGGGCAGCCTGCGCCGGAAGTCACAGTTGCTGCATGCGCGGAGCGATTTGCGAATCCTCGATCTCAGGGGAAACGTGGATACGCGAATCGAAAAACTGAAGCGGGGCGATTACGACGCCATCGTCCTCGCCAAGGCGGGTCTTGACCGCCTGGGCCTGAGCGCGAACATCACCGAAGTGTTGGCGACCGATATCTGCTTGCCTGCCGCGGGGCAGGGAGCGATTGGAATCGAAGCGCGCGCGGATGACGGCGAAACCTTGGGAATCCTTGCTGCGTTGAACGATGCGGAGACGCGCAGCGGAGTCGAAGCCGAGCGTTCCGCACTGACTGGCCTTGAAGGCGGCTGCCAGGTCTCCATCGGCGCATGGGGACGTGTGGAGGGCGGAAAACTTGTGCTCGAAGTCGTCGTGCTGTCCCCGGATGGCTCCCAACGCATACGGGAGAAAAGTTGGGGCGCGCCGGAAGAGGCTGTGTCGATCGGCGAAAGAGTTGCGGCTAAACTGCTCGAGCAGGGAGCGGCTGCGCTGCTTTCGCGCGAGGGCCGCGGAACAAGCGCATGAATGCCGACAAGCCGCTGGATGGGAAGTGCATTGTGGTCACGCGTGCGGTAGAGCAGGCACGCGAGCTGAAGGAGCGCCTGGAGGAGTTTGGGGCCAGGGTCCTGCTTCTTCCCGCTGTCAGTTTTTCCGAGCCTGCGAATACAACTGAGCTTGATCGGGCGATCGGTTCGCTCGAAACCTACGACTGGTTGCTCTTCACGAGCGCGAATGCGGTTCGATTTTTTGCGGGCCGGTGCCGCAAGCTTGGCCGAAACTCGGAGGGCAGCGACAGGCCGCGTTGCGCCGCCGTGGGCCCTGCGACGGCGAGTGCGGCGGCAGCGGAAGGCTTCACGATTGATTACGTCGCGAAGGAATTTCTCGGCGTGGCGCTGGCCAGTGAACTGGGCGCGGCGCTGGCTGCGAAACGCGTTCTGTTGCCGCGCAGCGAGCGCGCCGGGCGCGACTTGCCCGATGCGCTGAGGGCTGCAGGCGCGGAAGTCGTGGAAGTTGTGGCGTATCATACGGGCGGAATCGGCGCGGCTGAGCCGGGGGTCATGGAGGCGATACGCGAGGCGCGAGTAGATGCTATATCGTTCTTCAGTCCGTCGGCTGTGGAGAACCTGCGCCGTGAACTCGGTGCGGAAGTGATGTCGCGGCTGGGAACACGAGCGGCGCTGGCCGCGGTGGGGCCGGTGACGGCTGCGGCTCTGCAAAACGCCGGTCTGCCAGTGGCGATTGAGGCAGGTGAGGCTACAGCTGAATCGATGGCCGCAGCGATCGTGAAGCATTTTTCATCAGCTCCACGGTCCAAAGCGAGGTCCCTATGAGTTTTCCCGTAACGCGGCCGCGCCGTCTGCGGCGCAGCGAAGCCATCCGGTCACTGGCGCGTGAGACGCGTCTTTCGACGCACGGCTTCATTTATCCGATGTTCGTTTGCCCCGGGCAAAACGTGCGGAATCCAATCGGTTCGATGCCCGGCGTCGCGCAGCAGTCGGTGGACAAATTTCTCGAAGAGTGCCGTGAAGTCGAGCAGCTCGGCATTCCTGGAATTATCCTGTTCGGGATTCCTGAAAAGAAGGATGCGCGCGGCAGCGAGGCTTATGCGCCCGACGGGGTCGTCCAGCGCGCCATCGAAGCTGTCCGCCGCGCGAAGCTGAACCTGCTGGTCATGACCGACGTTTGTCTGTGCGAGTACACTGATCACGGACATTGCGGCGTCGTTGAGAACGGAGAGGTCAAGAACGATCCGACGCTCGAGTTGCTCGCCGCGGAATCCTTGTCCCACGCGCGCGCCGGGGCGGATATTATCGCGCCTTCGGACATGATGGATGGGCGGGTCGGCGCGATTCGCAAGGCGCTCGATGACGCCGGGTTTGAAGACATCGCCATCATGAGCTATGCGGCGAAATACTGCTCGGGATTCTACGGGCCGTTCCGTGAGGCTGCCGAGTCCGCGCCGCAGTTTGGAGACCGGCGCGGCTACCAGATGGATCCCGCCAACGCCCGCGAGGCGATTCGCGAAGTCGAGCTGGATCTCGCCGAAGGCGCCGACATGATTATGGTGAAGCCGGCGCTGGCGTATCTCGACGTCATTCACCGTGTCCGCGAGACGTTTGACGTTCCGGTCGGCGCGTACAACGTGAGCGGAGAATTTGCGATGGTGAAAGCGGCCGCCGCAAACGGATGGATCGACGAGAAACGAATCGTGCTCGAGATTCTTACCGGCATTCATCGCGCCGGCGCGAGCATCGTACTCACCTACCATGCCAAAGACGTCGCGCGTTGGCTGAAAGCCTGTTGATTTCGAAATCCCGGACCACAGATACCGATGAGTGCACCGAAACAGGGCAAGAAGGAACGTCCACACTCTCAGGAAATCTTTCGCCGCGCGATGGAAGTTCTTGTCGGCGGAGTGAATAGCCCCGTGCGCGCCTTTCGCGCTGTCGGCGGCGATCCCATCATCGTTGACCGCGCGGCAGGGGCGCGCCTTTGGGACGCCGATGGGAATGAATACATCGACTATGTATGTTCCTGGGGCGCGCTGATTCTCGGTCATGCGCATCCGAAGGTCGTCGAGGCCATTGCCGCCCAGGCGCGCCGCGGCACAAGTTACGGCATGCCGACGGAACTCGAAGTCGAACTCGCCGCGCGTATCAGAGCTGCTCTTCCGTCGTGTGAGAAGGTGCGGTTCGTCAGCTCCGGCACAGAGGCGACGATGAGCGCCGTGCGTCTGGCGCGCGCCGCGACAGGCCGCGACCTCATCATCAAATTTGAAGGTTGCTATCACGGTCACTCGGACAGTTTTCTGTCCGAGGCCGGGTCGGGCCTTGCGACCCTCGGGATCGCCGCGTGTCCCGGCGTGCCGGAGGCGCTCGCGGCGCTGACGCTCAACGCGCCTTACAACGATGCTGCGGCGGTGCAAGCGCTTTTTGACGAGCACCGGGGCAAGATCGCCGCTGTGATTGTAGAACCCGTCGCCGCCAATATGGGCGTCGTCGCACCGATGCCCGGCTTTCTGCAGAATCTTCGCGATCTGACAACCCGGCACGGAGCACTGCTGATTTTTGATGAAGTGATTACTGGCTTTCGAGTTTGCTATGGCGGAGCGCAAACTGCATCCGGAATTACGCCGGATCTCACCACGCTGGGGAAAATCATCGGCGGGGGATTGCCGGTTGCCGCGTATGGAGGCCGGCGCGAACTGATGGACCGCGTTGCGCCGCTAGGTCCCGTGTATCAGGCAGGGACGCTATCCGGCAATCCGCTGGCGATGAGCGCGGGAATCGCCACGCTCGATTTGCTTGCCGCGCCTGGATTTTACGTATCACTCGACGCACGGGCGAAGCGTCTTGGCGACGGAATCACCGCAGCGCTGCGCGAAACGGGCGTTTCCGCCACTGCGACACGCGTGGCGTCGTTGCTCACGCTCTTCTTTTCCGGTGAACCCGTGCGGAACTATGCAGGCGCAAAAAAATGCGACACGCGGCGCTTCGCCGCGTTCTTCCGCGCCATGCTCGACCGCGGCGTCTTCCTCGCACCCTCGCAGTTTGAAGCGCTGTTTGTTTCAGCGGCGCATTCCGATGCGGACATTGACCGAACGATCGCGGCCTTTCGCGAAAGTCTCGCGAGTGCAGCGGAGTCATCGTAGAAGCGCTTGCCGCCGGGGAAAAAATCTCGATTCACCGACTGTCATCAACTTAGGAGTGAGAATCCATGCCGGAAGAACTGAGCGAACTTCAGGAAAATGCGGAACGTGGCCGTGAAAATCCTTCGCTTGCGCCCATTTCGGTCACGATGGCCATCCTTGCGGTGTTCGTCGCCCTCGTTTCCCTGCTCGGACACCGCGCGCATACCGAGGAAGTCTTGCTCCAGGCCCGTGCGAGTGACCAGTGGTCCTACTACCAGGCGAAAAACATTCGCCGGCATAACTATGAGATGGGCGTGGACCTGCTCTCCATGATGGAATTCAAAGATAAAGAGCAGGCCGATAAGGTCCGCGAAAAATATCACCAAGAAGCCGAGCGCTATACGAAGGAACAGGCGGAAATTGAGGACCTAGCGAAGGATCTCGAGAAGGAGTCCGCACTCGAGCAACGCACAGCAAATCGTTTTGACCTCGGCGAAGTATTCCTTGAAATCGCTCTGGTGATTTCTTCGCTGGCATTGCTGTCGCGCAAACGCTTCTATTGGTTCCTGGGAATTGTTTTGGGGCTCGCCGGGCTGGGGGTCGCGGCGACCGGTTTTCTGTTGCACTGAGGGCGTCCTCGTTTCAAGTCGCCTCACGCAGTGGGCGGCGCTTCCCGCGTACGAAGCTGCGCGAGTTCTCGGGACAGCTGGTCGAGCCGTCTGAGAACTTCCTGGTGGCGCGTCTCATCCGGAGCGGGCCTTTTGGCGATGAAGG
>JBGPXQ010000134.1:0-7121 GCA_041492805.1 Terriglobia bacterium
CAGAGTGTTAACGGCGAGCGGCCACTTCTTTGCGGCCCAAACCCGCCTGGCTGCGAATCGCGTCCGCTTTGTCGGTCCGCTCCCAGGTGAATCCCGGGCCCGAACGCCCGAAATGGCCAAACGAAGCCGTCTGCCTGTAAATGGGCCGCCGAAGATCGAGCGACTCAATGATCGCGCGCGGCGTGAGTTTGAATGTGCTGAGGATCAGATCGGTGATCTGCTCATCGGGAATCGCGCCAGTCCCAAACGTGTCTGCCATCACCGAAACCGGATCGGCCACGCCGATGGCGTAGGCGAGTTGGACCTCCACCTTGCGCGCCACGCCTGCGGCAACCAGATTTTTCGCCACGTGCCGCGCCATGTAGCAGGCCGAGCGGTCCACTTTCGAAGGATCCTTGCCCGAGAAAGCGCCGCCGCCATGCCGGCTGTAGCCCCCATAGGTGTCGACAATGATCTTGCGGCCGGTCAGCCCCGCATCGCCCATCGGCCCGCCCACAACGAAGCGGCCGGTAGGATTGATGTGGAATTTCGTGTTCTTGTCCATCAGGGAGGCGGGAACGACTTTGCGGATGACCTCATCAATGATCGTCTTCTGCAATTCGGCGTTCGAAACGGAGTCGCTGTGTTGCGTCGAGATGACGACGGTGTCCACCCGTACAGGACGATCGCCATGGTACTCGACGGTCACCTGCGATTTCCCATCGGGCCGGAGAAAATCGACGATCCCCTGGCGGCGGACTTGCGAAAGCCGCTCCACAAGCCTGTGTGCGAGCATGATCGGCAGCGGCATCAATTCTTCGGTCTCATCGCACGCGAAGCCGAACATCAATCCCTGATCGCCTGCCCCACCGGTATCCACACCCATCGCGATGTCCGGGGACTGGCGCTTGACCGAGGAGACCACGGCGCAAGTCTCCGCGTCGAATCCATACTTGGCGCGGGTGTAGCCGACGTCGCGGATGACATCACGCGCAATGTCGGAATAATCGAGCACGGCCTTGGTCGTGATCTCGCCGGCGACCATCACGAGGCCGGTTGTCACGAGCGTCTCGCATGCCACGCGGCCCATGGGATCTTTAGTGAGTACCGCGTCCAATACGGCGTCCGAAACCTGGTCGGCAATCTTGTCCGGGTGACCTTCCGTGACTGATTCCGATGTAAACAGATATTTCCGCTTGTTCTCGCTCAAACCAGCACCCCTCGGAGGGAAACTATATAGGATGACTGACCAAAATCCTGCGAGGCAATCCCCCTAAACCAAATCGACGCTAACATGTGGATAGTACGGTGTCAACGAATTGGGCCTGGACGTGTTAATGCAACACTAAACGGCGAAATTTAAAGGTTGTGATGCTCCACCGGGCACCTGGCCGGCCCCAATGGGAACTACGCTTCGTCCGCAGAGTCCTCTTCTGGCAGGCTCAAAGTAGAGCCCGCACCCGTCGCGCCGCCCAGAGTTCCCTTGCGTCGTGACAGCAAATAATTACGGATAAAGGGATCGAGGTCGCCGTCCAGCACGCGATCCACGTCGCCCATCTCGAACTTGGTGCGGTGGTCCTTTATCAACCGGTACGGTTGGAGCGTGTACGTCCGGATCTGGCTGCCAAAACTGATGTCCCGCTTGGTTTCATCCAGCTTCCGCGTCTCCGCTTGCCGCTTCTCGATTTCCAGTTCGTATAGGCGTGAACGCAGGACTTTCATGGCCAGCTCACGGTTCTTGTGCTGGCTGCGTTCATTCTGGCATTGCACGACGATGCCGCTCGGCAAGTGCGTGATGCGCACCGCGGTTTCCACTTTGTTCACGTTCTGGCCGCCGGCCCCGCCGGCGCGGAACGTGTCGATACGCACGTCCTCTGGTTTGACTACGATTTCGATTCGATCGTCAATCTCAGGGATGACAAAAATCGAGGCAAATGACGTGTGCCGGCGCGCGGCCTGATCGAACGGGGAAATACGAATCAGACGGTGCACGCCGCTTTCAGTGGAGAGGAATCCGAAAGCATTCTCGCCCTCGACGCGCAGCGTTGCGGATTTGAGTCCCGCGCCTTCCCCGGGCGTCAGGTCCATTACAGTCGCGCGAAATCCCTTGCGCTCCGCCCAGCGGAGATACATCCGCAGGAGCATCTCGGCCCAGTCCTGCGACTCCATGCCACCGGCCCCGGATTTGATCGTCATGATTGCGTTCAGGCCGTCGTTCTCACCGGAGAGCAGAGTGAGCGTCTCGAGCTCGGAGACATACGCGTCCGCGGCGGCCATTTCGCGCTCGATTTCGTGGAGCAGCGAGTCGCGCTGCGCCACGTCGGTCTCTTCTTCGGCGAGATGAAAATACGTCTCGATGTCGCTCAGCATACGGGCGAGCTTCGCGTCAGACGAAACAACTTCCTCCGCGACTTTTCGCTGCTGGAGAATCCGCTGCGCCTGCTCCTGGTCCTGCCAGAAATCCGGGCGTGAGGTTTTTTCTTCTAACGAGGCAATGGTTGCGCGGCTGCGGGCGACGTCAAAGATAGCTCCGCACGAGCTCGATTCGCTTCTGAAGTTCATCCTGCCGTCGCTGTAAATCTTCAATGACCATGGGTGTCCTGTCGGATTTCGGGAGCGGGGTCTACTTTTACGTTGCGCGCTTCACGGGTGCGGGCTCCACTTGGAGCCCGCCGGAATAATGAAGCGTGCAGCCCGCCAGATTATGAAGTACGGCGCGCGAACGCGTCGCGCGCGCCGAACAACAGTAACACGAGAGTTGCGATCACGCACAGCCACGCTACCCAATCGCCCCAGCGGACGTACAGCGTCGCATCCGTACGAAAGCCATAGGGAGCGTCGAGCTCGCCACGAATGCCGGCCGCCAGGCGCGCGGCGATCCGTCCGTAGGGGTCCACCGACACGGTGATCCCGTTGTTGGTATCGCGCAGCAGCCAGCGGCGATTTTCCACGGCCCGCACGCGCGCCATCGCCAGGTGCTGCGACGGGGCAGACGATCCCCCAAACCAGCCGTCATTCGAGATGTTGATCAACAACCCCGCTCCCGCGGCCGGGAAGCGCCGCACTTCATCCGAAAAAATTGCTTCGTAGCAGATGAGTACACTAAACGGGCCGGCGGGTAGCTGTCCCACCTTGTATTGTGAGCCGCGCTGGAAATCGCCGATGTCGGCCGTGAGCTTCCCGGCAAACGTCAGCCAATTCCTCCACGGGACGTATTCGCCGAACGGCACCAAATGAATTTTGTCGTAAATGAAATCCTGGGCTCCGGCCGGGTCGAGCAGCACAGCGCTGTTATTCGCGCCGATACGCCGATTGGCCAGCGGTTTCCAATCCACGACGCCGAGCAGGAAACCGCCGCCCGTGCTGCGCGCGATCCGTGCCGCGCGTTCCTGAAAATGCCAATCCTGCAATGAAAACGGCGCTGGGACCTCCGGCCAGACAACCAGTCCGGGGATTTTCTGGGCCGCGCTGACGCTGATCTGCTCGAGTTGGTCGAGTTCGGATGCATGTGCCTGCATCCAGTCCGATGGATAGCTCATCGATTGTGGGAAGTTGGTCTGCACCAGATGTGCCACGTGGTCCGCGCGGGCTTGCGGCACAAATCGAGGGCCTGCGAGCGCAACGACGGCGAGGGCAATCGTCACACCGAGCGATATTCGGAGGGCGCGTCTATTTCCCCGTGCGGTTTGCTGAACTGTCCACGCAAGCAGGGCGTTATACGCCGCCACCAGGAGCGAAAGACCGAAGATCCCCGTGATCGTCGTCAACTGCACGAACGCAAGATTCCCCGCAGCCGCATACCCCAGCAAATTCCAGGGGAACCCGATGTCGGGCAAATGCAGCAGGATGAATTCTATCGAAACCCACAAGAAGGGCGCGGCTAGGCAGGCACGCGCCGGTCCGAAACGGCCAAGCCAGGCAACTCCCATTGCGAACGCCGCATGGAATGCAGCCGCTGCAAACACCATCAGAACAAAAACTCCGCCCGCTTCAATCACGGGGAGGGGTCCGTACTGGCGCATCACTGTGTAGACCCAGGGAACGCTGAGCGCGTAGAACGCAGCGCCTTGCGACCATCCCAGCAAGAAAGCGTACTGTGGAGTCTCGTTCAAAACCGCGGCGATCAGAGCTGCAAGGGAAATCCATGCGAGAAGAGGGATGTTGGATAAGGGAAACGCCAGAGCGAGCGCAACGCCGGAGGCCAAAGCGAGTAGCAGGCGAGCCGTCCTCGGAAAGGTCATAGCCTCGGCATTGTAGACCGGCGATCCCTACGCTGCACGCGGAGAAACGAATGGGTGTTGAGCTCACTCCGTGTGGATGAGTTCCATGTGTCACCCCTGTCGGGGTTTCTGATCACCCCGGATCATTTCCCCACCGCTTACGCAGTGGGCTACGTTGTGACGTCCCTCCGGGACTTCCAGCAATAAAGGATTAGTCAAATCCCAAGGGGCGCCGTTCTCGACAGGGTCATAATCGGAGTGGCAATTGCAGAGCTGTTCCGCAAACCTGACTAGACCAGCGTGTCAAATTTCTAATTGAACCTCTGCCAACTGGTAGCCCTGATTTCAATCGCGAAGAACTTCAGCGCTTAATGATGGACTTGAAGCCCTTGGCTTCGAGGTCGTGTCGTGCCATCGCGGCGGACTGCACGTCGGCGTACGGCCCAACCTGGACGCGATAATACTTGTCCGTACCGGGTGTGATGACAAATGCGGGGAATTTCTTCTGTTGCAGAGCCTGTGCGAGAGCCAGCGCGTCGCTTTCGCGTTGGACCGCGGCGACCTGAAGCATAATCGCTCCCTCCGCAACCAGCGGTACGCCTGCCGGAGAGGAAGTTTTCGGCGGCGCGACAGGCTTAGGAGCGGCGGTAGGTTTTGGCGCGGGGGGTTGTGCTGCCGCGACTGTCTTTTTCACCGGCTGCAAATGGTCTTCGACCGCCTTAGGTTCGGCAGAGTGGTAGAAATCCCAATCGGAACCTGTCTTCGAAGGCGCCGCATCTTCGCTTTCCGGCTTGCCTTTCGATTTGGGTGCCGAAGCGGCAGTTGGTGGGTCGGCCTCGGGTGGCTTGCCAATCGCCGCGCGGAGCCGGGAATCGTACTGGCTGCGGCCCAACAGGTAGCCGAGCGTGAACACGACACCGAAAATCACGACGAGCAGCAGGAACAGCCCCACCAGGTGTCTGCTCTCCAGCACAAAATCGCCGCCGCTCTTTTTTTCTCTTGAGGCCATTATTTCGGCAGGCTCCAAGTAGAGCCCGCACCCTTTATTTTTTAGAACCGAGAACCTTGACCCATTCGTTGATGATGTCAATCGGCAGCGGGAACACAATGGTCGTGTTTTTCTCGACGCCGATCTCTGTCAGTGTTTGCAGGTATCGGAGCTGAATCGCGGCCGGTTGCGTTTCGAGCACTTTGGCAGCCTCAGCCAGCTTTGCCGATGCCTGGGCCTCGCCCTCCGCGTGAATGATCTTGGCGCGGCGCTCGCGCTCCGCCTCCGCCTGCCGGCCGATGGCGCGCTGCATCTGCTCCGGAATGTCGACCTGCTTGACCTCCACCTTCGTTACCTTAATACCCCAGGGCTCGGTATCCTGGTCAAGAATCGTTTGCAACTTGCTGTTTACCTTTTCGCGCTCGGCAAGGATCTCGTCGAGTTCGAACTGGCCGACGATGCTGCGCAGCGTGGTCTGCGCCTTCTGCGACGTCGCGTAGAGATAGTTCTGCACCTGGGAAAGCGCGAGATTCGCGTCCACCACGCGGAAATATGCAACCGCATTAACCTTTACCGAGACGTTGTCGCGCGTGATGATGTCTTGCGAAGGCACGTCGAGCGTTTCGATCCGGAGCGAGATCCGGTAGAGCGTCTCGATCGGCCAGAATACGACGCGCAAGCCGGCGCCCTTGGCTTCCGGCTGCATGCGTCCGAGACGCAGCACGACGCCACGCTCCCATTCCTTGATGACATAAAGTGAATTCCAAAACCAGATCAGGCCGATGAACACCGCGATCATGAGTCCATACAATGAAAAATCCATGTCTTCCTCCTCAGCAAGAAGATAGTCACGATCCGCCATCCACGCCAGTCTTGCGCGAGACGTGAAAATTCTTACCGGATCTCAGCACGACTTTCGACCGGCACAACATGCAGTGTCAGTCCACCGATGCGGGTCACACGCACATGTGCGCCTGCCGGAATCGCCTCGCGCGCGACAGCACGCCACAGTTCACCATGCAGCCGCACCATACCCTGAAAGACTTCACTGTCCGCCAACTGTACCAGCGGCTCGGTGACTTCTGCTGCTGTGCCGACAAGTTGTTCGCGCCCCGTCGTTGGTTTCCAGGAGCGCGATCGCAGCACGAGTCGCATCAGCAAGATCGTGATCAGGGCAAATGGCAACGTCACGCCAGCGGCCACGCCCAGGCTCACACCGGCATGGGTCAAAGGCGATCGCACCAGCATCAGTGCGCCCAGCAACATCGCCACGATGCCGCCAATCGCCAGCACACCGTGGCTTGTGTACTTGGCCTCGAGGATGAATAGCCCGAGCGCCAGCACGATGAGCACGACGCCCGCCGGAGCGACGGGAAGAATATGCATCGCATACAGCGCCAACACCAGCGAAATTCCGCCGATCACTCCCGGGGCGACCATTCCCGGATGCGTGAACTCCGTGTAGAGACCCAGCACGCCTACGATCAGCAGGATAAAGAACGCGTCCGGCTGCACAATGCGCGAAAGAAACTGCTGGCGAATCGACATCGGCAGCGGCACTCGCTCAGGATTGCGAAGCGCAAGCTGGACGGTTGAGCCGTCGAAGCGCTTGACTGTCCGGCCATCAAGATGTGACAGCA
The DNA here is from genome assembly GCA_041492805.1 of Terriglobia bacterium. Classification (GTDB taxonomy): domain Bacteria; phylum Acidobacteriota; class Terriglobia; order Acidiferrales; family UBA7541; genus Palsa-360. The sequence goes on from JBGPXQ010000134.1 coordinate 6,828, forward strand.
AATCTTCGGGTGAATTCGCAATCAGATCCACCAGCTTGCCGTCGAGCGCTTCCGTCTCGGTCCACGCCTTGCCTTCGGTGACCGCCGATTCGGCCAGCTCGACGTTGCGGCCGCGTTTCGCGGAATAGCTGCGCAAAAACGCTGTCGCGTCGTTCAGGATTTTCTTCTTCAGCGTCTCGTCCACCTGGAGAGGGACTCCGCCAATCGCGAGCAGAGGCGAGGCCGCTCCGGTGTGCGTTCCGGGCGCCATTGCAGCGATATCCGCAGAAAGCAAAATAAAAAATCCCGCGGAGG
>JBGPXQ010000069.1:0-10028 GCA_041492805.1 Terriglobia bacterium
ATCGTTTGTATCCTCTTGGTCCTGATCTCGGCCTCAGGCTTGTCCGGCACGGATTTTTCCATGAAGGTGACCGACAAGAGTTACCTCGACACTCAAGGTTTCAGCGTTTTTCTCTACGACAGCACGTACCACCCCGTTTTTGTGGACCAAAAGAATACGGCCATGGAGATGATTCTGCACGGCCAGCGCATCGCCACGAACGGAGACGTTCGCCTGATGCCAACGCCGGAGCAGTGGGACTTGGTGGCAACGCTTAAGGGCCGCCATGCGGACAAGGCGAACGACCGGCTGATTGCCGACCTCAGTTTCCCGACGTTCGATTTCAGTTACACATTGGAAGTGGCAGCGGAGCCGGGCGGGGTGAAGGTCAGCATAAATCTCGATAAGCCGCTACCGCAGAAACTGGAGGGGCGGGCGGGCTTTAATTTGGAGTTTCTGCCGTCGATCTACATGGGCAAGGCTTACGTGGTGGACGGAACCAGAGCCGGCATTTTCCCGCGAACGCCGAACGACGCGATGACGAGGATTTTGCCATTGGCGGATGAGCCGAAAAAGGCGTACTACCTGGAGGACTGGGACAAGGCGAAGGGATACACGCAGCCACTGCCTTTCGCCGAAGGCAAGAGCATCACCCTGGGCGTGGACGACGCGCTGGCCCGAGTGAACGTGGTATCGGATACGGCCAACCTGATGCTGCTAGATGGGCGCGACCGCGCGCAGAACGGCTGGTTCGTGTTGCGTTCGCTGATCCCTTCGGGAAAAACTACAGGCGCCATCGTGTGGCACATCCGTCCGGACGTGATCCCGAACTGGACACGGCCGCCGATGATCGCGCACAGCCAGGTGGGTTATGCGCCGGGCTTCTCCAAGGTGGCGGTGCTCGAACTCGACCCGAAATATAACGGCCCGAAGACGGCCCGAGTGTTGCGCCTGACGGAAAACGGAGCTTACCAACAAGTGTTCGAGGGTCCGATCACCCCTGCGACGTCGTGGCTGCGCTACGTGTATTCGAAATTCGATTTCACGCCCGTGAAGGAGCCCGGTTTGTATGTAATCGAGTATGCAGACCAGCGCACAGCCCCTTTCCCGATTTCCCAGGACGTCTATGCAAAGATCTGGCAGGACAGCCTGGACCATCACCTTGCAGCGCAGATGGATCACGTTGCGGTTCGCGAAGGATACCGGGTGTGGCATGGCGCTTCGCACCTTGATGATGGGCGCATGGCGCCGGTGGTTGGGGAGCAATTTGACGGCTGGAACCAGGCTGCAGCGACGGATGGGAAGTACAAAGGCGGCGATCACATCCCTGGGATGAACGTGGGCGGGTGGTATGACGCCGGGGATTTCGACTTGGAGGAGCCGGCGCAACTGAGCGTCATTCAGAGCCTGGCGCTGGCGTATCGCGAATTCCATCTCACGTACGACGAGCTGACGGTGGATGAAGCCGCGCGTGAAGTGGAGATGCACCGGCCCGATGGCGTGCCGGATACGGTGCAGCAGGTGAAGCACGGTGCACTGCTCATCCTGGCGCAGTTCCACAACATCGGCCACGCGATCCGTGGCACTCACGAGCCAGATCTGCGGCAATACACCCAGGTGGGCGACGGCGCCTCGAAAACGGACGGTCGCACTTACGACCCGAAGCTCGGCCCGAATGAAACGAAGGGTGACTACTCCGGCAGGCCGGACGATCGCTGGATCTTCACTACGAACAACCCGTTTTTCCAGTGGAACGCCATTGCAGCGCTGGCTGCAGCGGCGGATACGCTGAAAGGCTGGGACGATGCATTAGCGAGAGACTGCCTAGATACCGCGATCAAAGCTTGGAACGAGGAGAAGGCTCATCCAACGCAGAATTCGGCGGGCGGCGGCTTAGGGGTAGCGGCTCCGGCAGGCGCGCCGGGAGGTGGCGTGCTGGCCGCGTCGCAGGGCGTGGTCTCTGGTGCTCAAAGCGGTGGTAACGCAGCGAGCAGCGGGGGTGCTCCGACAAACACGGGCACGACTGGCGCACAACCAACTCCCCCGGCCGGGTCCGGTCGTGGAGGATATAGTGCCGGACTGGAGTGGGCAGCGGCGCTGGAATTGACCATCGCTACGAATGGCGCCGAGCCTTACAAGTCCCGGCTGAAGGAATTGTTCCCGCAGATAATCACGCCGCAACAGATGGACTCGCGTGGCTGGAGCGCGGTGCGGGCTTTGCCTTACCTGGACGCCGGCGCGAAGGATCAAATGCGCGAAGCGGTGAAGAAATATATGGCGGGGTTGGATGAGCGGCTGGACGCCACGCCGTTCGGCGTGCCGCCAAGTCTCGGCACGTGGGGCGGATCGGGCGCCGTGGTGGACATGGCCATCCGAATGTATTTCCTGCACAAGGCATTTCCGGATCTGGTGAGTCCCGAATACACACTTCGTGCGGTGAACTACATTCTCGGCACACACCCGGTATCCAGCACTTCGTATGTGGCTGGAGTGGGAACGGTGTCGAAGACAAAGACCTACAGCAACAATCGCGCGGACAATTCGTACATTCCGGGCGCTGTGATTCCGGGATATATCATTATCAAGCCGGATTTTCCGGAGTGCATCGATGACTTCGGGTTCCTGTGGTTTGAAGATGAAGCCGTGGTGGCTGGGTCGGCAAGCTGGGTGGTGGCAGGGAACGCTGCGGAGGCGATCATTAAGGAAGCGAAGTAGAGCCAGTACTAAGAGCGCCCGGCGGCTCCGAGCGGGCCGAGCCGCAATCGCAAGTAAAATCTAGCCGAACCATCTCGAGCTTGTCATGGTGACGCTTTCTTTAAGACAGCCGGGCTTTAGATAGCTGTCATCAGCGAAACTCGCTTGGCGACAGCTAAACGCCTTATTTTCGAATTCACGATACCGTTGCTCCCTATTCCGGCAGAGTCTTCCTTCCCTTGACCTGGAACGTTGCCGACACGGTGGGAGCGCCCGTGGCGGGCTGACCGCCACCGATCGAGAGCGAGTACTTACCTTCGGCGATGATCGGTTCGCCAGCTTCAGTGACCATGCTCAGATCGCGGTCCTTCAATTCGAGTCGCACATTCTGGGACTCGCCAGATTTCAGGTGCACGCGTTTGAATCCACGCAAAGCATGCAGCGGCGCGCCCGGCACATCGGGGAAGCTCAGGTAAAGTTGCACTACTTCGTCGCCGTCGCGCATGCCGGTGTTGGCAACTGTGACTTCCGCGATGAGAGGATCGCCCGCGTTGATTGCCTTTTTCGGGAGACGAAGCCCGCGATAGGAGAATGTGGTGTAGCTCAAGCCGTAGCCGAAAGTGTAGAGCGGCTTGCCTGCGAAGTAGCGGTACGTGCGGCCCTTCATGGCGTAGTCTTCAAACGGTGGCAACTGGTCGACTCCGGTGTAGAAGGTGACCGGAAGTCGGCCCGCGGGATTGTTCGCGCCGGAGAGTGTTTGCGCGATCGCCGTGCCGCCCTCTTCGCCGGGATACCAGGATTCGAGAATGGCATTGACGTGTTGATTGGCCCAATTCACGGCGAGCGCGCTGCCGTTGGCCAGCACAAGCACTACGGGTTTGCCAGCTGCGGCGACAGCTTCGAGTAGATCCTCCTCCGGCTTGGGAAGATCGATGCTGGTGCGGTCGCCGCCCTTAAATCCTTCTTCGCTAACCGGCATTTCTTCGCCTTCCAATTCACTGGTGATGCCCAGAACCGCCACGACGACGTCCGCGTTCTTCGCCGCTTGAATGGCTTCGGGACTGGGCCGCGGATCATATTTCGACCAAATCAACTGCGCCTTCACTGGCCCAGCGCTGCCTTGCCCGTAACCAACTTTGACATGGACCTTCTTTCCCTGCTCCAGGTGAATGTGCCCGGCTCGCGCCTGTGGCGCCTCATCGCCGACCCAGCCGTGGGCCAGTGGTTTTCCATCGACCTCGACTCGCGCGAACCCGCCTTGCAGACGCACGCCGACGGTGTAGTCTCCCGTTTCAGTTGGGGTGAGGAAGCCGCTCCACTCGATGCGCAACGGATATTTGCCGGAAGCGTCCTGAGGGATGTCCTCTGCCTTCAAATCGAGATTGTTCACCGGCCGCTCCGCCAGGACCGTTCGTTGCGGCCCCCACATTTCTCCGGTGGAAAACTCAGCCGTGAGCCCCGGTCGACCATCTAGAGTAGTGAGGAACGATGCCGGTACGACATCACCTTCATAACGCAAGAACTGCGTTCCAGGCACAAACGTGACTTGTGCGTCAGGAAATTCCGCTTTGATTCCGTCCAACGCGGAAACCGTGTGTGTAGGCCTGCCGTTGTAATTGCCGAGCAGATACCGGGTCTGGTCAGCGAGCGGGCTTACGACAGCGATCCTGATTCCGCTTTTCTTGAGCGGCAGAATGCCGTCATTCTTGAGCAGGACCATGGATTCGTTGGCGACCGTCCGGGCTAATTCGCGGTGCGCAGTACTGTCGAGTTCCTTTTCGTCGATCTTTGTATATGGAACCATCTCGGGCGGGTCGAACATGCCCAGCTTGATGCGTGCCGTGTATAGCCGGATCAGTGCGGTATCAATGTCACTTTCTTTCAGGAAGCCCTGTTGGTAAGCGTCCAAGTAAGGCTTGTAGTCGCGATCGTCCTTGATGTCCCCGTAATTCAGGCACTCGTTGTCCATCCCGCGCTGGATGGCTAAGGCGGACGCTTCCGGCTGCGTCTTAGTGAAGTGGTGGTCGCGAAAGATATTGACGATAGCGGCGCAATCGGAGACTACGTAGCCCTGGAACTTCCACTTCTCGCGCAGTTGATCCTGCAACAGGAACTCGCTGGCGCATGCGGGCTGGCCGTTGATGCTGTTGTAGGCGCACATCACTGAGCCAGCCTTGCCTTCCGTGACGGTGGCACGGAACGCAGGAAGGTAGGTATCCAACTCATCGTGCTTGCTGACTTTCACGTCGGCGGTGTGGCGCGTGGGCTCCGGCCCGCTGTGGACGGCGTAGTGCTTGGGCGTAGAAATGGCACGATAGTATTTCGGATCATCACCCTGCATTCCGATGACATAGGCCACGCCGAGGCGCGCACTCAGGAACGGGTCCTCGCCGTAAGTTTCCTGCCCGCGTCCCCATCGCGGGTCGCGAAAGATGTTGATGTTCGGTGCCCAGAAGTCCAAACCTTCCTGGGCGCGGCTGTGGCCGGCGCGCTCAAACTGTGCCCGCTTGATGCGCGCTTCAATACCGATGGCGATGGCCATGCGATGGATAGCGTCTGTGTCAAATGTAGACGCCAGGCCGACCGGCTCGGGAAACTCCGTGGTGCCGCTTGAGGCGACGCCGTGCAGCGCTTCGCTCCACCAGTTGTAGGCGGGTATGTGCAGCCTCTCGATGGCACGCGACTGGTTGGTCAGTTGGGTGACCTTTTCTTCCACACTCATGCGATGTACCAGGTCGGCGGCCCGCTGCTCCGCAGGCAACGCCGGGTTCAGATATGCCGGCGGCTCGGAGTTCTGGGCGTGTGCGCGGCTCGCAATCAGGAAGACAACAGTCGCAGCAAGAATCTTGAAGTTCGATGATCGCATGTAGGAATGTGCCTCCATTTGTCTTCTCTAATTCGCCCGTCTAAAAGATCGATCCCGCTTGAGTTGCTGGTTTGCACGCTCATTGAAAGAGCCTTGGCGCAAAGTCCTTAAGGTCGCGGCGCCACGTTTGCCACTCGTGGTCGGTCCCGGGGGATTCGTAGAAGACATGTTGAATGTTCGCTTCGAGCAGCGAGGTGTGCAATCTCTGAAGGCCTGCGCGCATACGCTCCGGCTCGGTCGTCCCCACTCCGATCCACAGCAAATGCACTTTCTTTGCGAACGTGGCCGGATCTGCAAACACGCCGTTGTAGTCGGTTTTGGGATTCAGCTTCCGGTCTCCAAGCACGAGCATGCCGCCCGCTCCGCTGAATCCTCCGATGTAGGAAAAGAGATCCAGGTGATTAAGCGTGACCTGGAAAGTTTGCATTCCGCCCATGGAGAGACCGGCCATGGCGCGATGATCGCGATCCGTCAGCGTACGAAAGTGGGAATCGATGTACGGGATCAGAACTTGCGTCACGTCATCTTCAAACGCGGCGGCCATATCCTGCATGGCCTTTAGCATTTCAGGAGAACCGAAGGGCTTTCCCGTCAGGTCGGGAGCGGGCTGGCCAGCGCGCCGGGAGTAACCATAAGCCATTACCACAATCATCGGCTTGCAATTCTTCGCCGCGATCAGATTGTCGAGTATGAAGTTCGCGTTTCCCTGTCTAATCCAGCCCGTCTCATCTTCGCCTCCGCCGTGCTGAAGATACAGCACCGGGTATCTGACATTCGTCTGTGAGTCGTAATTGGGAGGAGCGTAGATTAGCGCGTGCCGCCACGTACCTGTGACCTTCGAGCTGTACCAGACTTCGCGCACTTGCCCGTGTGGCACGTCCTGTGCCGAGTAGTAGGTCGAACCAGGCTCAGGCACCTCGATTGCGCTCGCGTACTTGCTTCCACCAAAAAAAGCCTGACTGCCGAGGTCGCTCACCTCCGCTCCATCGATGATTACGGTGTAGTAGTGCAATCCTGGAACAAGGGGCGGTGTCGTGACCATCCAGTAGCCATCCGACTGTTTCTCCATATCCACCTTCGGCCCGCTCCAGAAATTCAACTTGACCTTCGTGGCGTCGGGAGCTTTGACACGGATCTGCGCCCTTCCCGCGCTGTCAACTCGCGGGTATTCAGCTCCCCACACATTTGTTGTGGCTGGATGAAAATCCCCAGCGTCTTGCGGGTAGCACTCCCGCGTGCAACACAGGCTCGCAAACAGGAGCAGTGCAATTGCGACTGGCTTCATGGCTTCACCTCTTAACCATCGATTCTGGCTGTGCCCCATCGAACGGCTTTGGCCGCCAGCTAGATGTGACCGAGTAAACGCTCGCTCACAAAGAAACTCTTTATCCGAAGAACTTTCCTCGGGGCACCTGCCTTAGTCGTCATTCGACGCGAAGCAAAGAAACGCTTCATCGCGGTAGCGTTTTTCGCGAGGAGAATCTGTGTTTGTTCGTTTCAGCGGCCCGTGTGCTGAAACTTCACGCGAAGCGCGTAAGCATACTTTGCCGGCGGCGAACTGGGTAGATACACGTGCAAACCATCCGCCTTCTGCTCGAACCGCAAGCTTGGGTCGCCGCCCAGCAAAACCACCGACGCCACTGGTTCACTTCCCACGGTGGCGGCCAGCGAGCGGACCACCGCTTCACCATTTGCAGGCCACCCAAGTCCGATCACATAAAGCGTGTTGCCCTTGGTGGTGAAGCGAAAATCTTCGGCAGTGTAGTTGGCGGTATCGGTGTCGTGGAACGAGCCACCGGCGACTTTGGTCGGCCCTTCGCCGTACGCCCGCCACGGCCGCGTGCCGTAGATCGCTTCGCCGTTGACATTGAGCCAAGCTCCCACATCCAGCAGAACCTGCTGCACCTGTTCCGGAATCGTGCCATCCGACCGCGGTCCAATGTTCATCAGCAAATTCCCGTTCTTACTCACGATGTCGATGAGCTGATCCACTACGAACTGCGGCGACTTGAAGGTGTCGTTCTCAATGTAGCCCCACGATTTGTTGCTGACCGACGTGTCCGTCTGCCAGTAAAGCGGGCGAATGTCTCCCAACTGGCCGCGCTCCAAATCGAGCACGCCGGAATGCTCTTGCATCGCGTAGTCTTTGTGGTTAATCACGCCAACGTGGTCGCCATATTTTAGAGAGCTGTTGTAATAGAATGCAGCGAACCGCGCGAGATTCGCCCGGATCGCCGCCTGCCCGATCCACCAGTCGAAATACACGATATCGGGATGGTATTTCTCGACCAGTTCCGCAGACCGCGCCAGCCAATCGTTGGCCCACGCGGAGGAAACATAAGTGAAATCATTATTGAGAGGTGTGCCCCACGGGTTCATGAGCCAGTTATGGGCAGGGCCGTACAGCATCGCGTATTGCGGGTCGTTCACATCCGAAGGAATTGTGCGGCCGGGCCCAAGGAAGAAATTATGTTCCACGCGGTGCGACGACACGCCAAAATGCAACCCGGCGGCCCGCACCGCCTTCGCCAATTCTCCGGTGGTGTCGCGACGCGGTCCCATTTTGGCCACCGTCCAATCGCTCAACCTGCTCTCGTACATCGCGAATCCGTCGTGATGCTCGGCCACGGGCACCACGTATTTCGCGCCGGCTTTTTTGAATAACTCCGCCCAGGCCGCCGGATCGAAATGCTCCGCCTTGAACATCGGGATTAGGTCTTTGTAGCCGAATTTGTCCTGCTTACCGTAAGTCTCGATGTGATGCCGGTATTCTGGGGATCCCTCGACATACATCATTCGCGGATACCATTCGCTGCCGAAAGCAGAAACCGAATACGCTCCCCAGTGAATAAAAATTCCGAACTTGGCGTCCTTGTACCACTCCGGCGCCTCGTAGTTCTTCAGCGATTCCCAGTCCGCGCGATAGCGCCCCTCGCGATCCGCGTTTTCAACGTCCTTCAAGAGCTCCGCTCGCTGCCCGTCATACTTGCTGCTTGCCTTCTGCCAGATTGCGTCGATCGCTTCCGGGTCGATAGAAGCGGTTGGAGCCGTCGGACTCTGGGCCTGCGCTCCACGAAGTGCTAAGAGCGCGAGCAAAAAACCACCAAGTGCAATCGTCAACACCGAACGGGCAAGCATGATTCCTCCCTCCTGCAACTAGAATAAAGCTCTGATGCCGTCAATCCACGGAGACCATGATCTTTTTGAAGCTTGCCGGATTCTCGCTCCACGATCGCAGGGCATCCGCCGCCTCTTCGAGCGGCACCACCAAACTCACAGCCTGGTCCACTGGAAACTTCTTCCCCTCGAGAAGATGGATTACCGCACGAAAATCTTCCGGCAACGCGTTTCGCGAACCGAGAATGTCCAGCTCTTTTTGTACGAAGAGTCTCGTCTCGTAGCGCACCGGTTCTTTTGCATAGCCGATGTACACCACTTTTCCCGTGAAGGCGACTTCTTCAACAGCGGCTCGAAACGTTTGCGATGTTCCGATCGCTTCGATCACCACATCCGGGCCGCGGCCTTCCGTCAGTTCTTGCAGGCGATCGTGTAGCGATTCCTTCGCGGTGTTGATCGCATCAGAACCACCCGCCGCTCGCGCCACGACGAGCTTCTCATCATCCATATCAACACAAATCGTGCGAGCGCCGCGTGCGTTCGAAGCAGCGACGGCTCCGAGTCCCACGCCGCCGCATCCCAGGATGGCGACAGTGTCGTCTGCTTTTATTCTGCCGCGCGCCACAGCATGGAATCCCACAGTCAGCGGTTCGACCAGGCACAACTCTTTCCTCGTGAGTTTCGCCGGATACAACTTCTCTCGTGGCATCGCGACGAATTCCGCAAGCGCTCCGTCCCGTTGCACGCCGAGAGTCTGATTGAACTGGCACGCATTCGGACGTCCCCTCCGGCACGAAGCGCACCCGCCGCAGCTCGTATATGGAGAAAGAGCTACATCTGTTTCAGCAGGCAGCGAGCTATCCCCCTCGATGACCGTGGCTGACACTTCATGTCCGGGGATCCGCGGAAAGGTGACTAGTGGGTTTCGTCCGCGAAATGAGTTCAGATCGCTTCCGCAGAACCCAACCATTCGGACTCTCAGTAATAATTCTCCGGGTGCGGCCACCGGATCGGGAACGATTTCAACGGACGCTTCGCCCGGCTTCTTGAGTACGAGTGCCTTCACGCTGGAAGTGGCCCCTGGAATGATTTGCGACAGCACCCACACCGGAGTTGAGCGTCCATTGTGTTCGGGTCCATCTCGAGAATGCGTGGTGGATTGTCCATCGTCACGCTGAATGTATACTACCAGTTTCATAAACTGAACTCTGAAAGACAATGCACAAAAATGTTGGATATCAATCCGGTGCAAACCTAGTGTCCTGAGTCTGAAATACGTTTACAAAAGCGGGCGACGCTGGCGAGGATTTCGTCGGCCGTTTTGGTCCAAACGAACGGTTTGGGCCGGTGGTTGGTGATTTCGATATAGCGG
>JBGPXQ010000122.1:0-7453 GCA_041492805.1 Terriglobia bacterium
ACAACCCAAAGTCGAGTGCGAGCGAGAAGGACTGATCGGTTCTTTCTCATTTGAGGCTCCTGTTCAGCCGCGGACTATCCAGTAACGTTCGCCACGAAGCGAGACGATGGATGTTCCCAAGCACCACGCAAGCTAACCGCCGAGACCAGCGAACTGAGGGTCATCTTAGGATACGAATTCTTTTCTTCTATGATGGCCGTCACCCATGACTGTGACATCAGTCACAGTCCCAAAATCTGACGCCAAGATTAATGTTGGGACACACGGGCCAGGATTTGAGCCCATCGAATGACGAAGGGGTATAGCTCCTGCGCCATCCTGCTCGAGCCGAAGCTGCCGAGCCTCCCAAGATTGAGCCCTCCCGGCGAGGATATTTCCGGACAACACATCATCCCGGGACCACCCCAGAACCAGTTCGCCGAGTGACGATGCGCGCATCTTGCTCCAGCATCATGCAGGCTGTCAAGAGATGTAAACTTTTTTGTGATGAAATCGCTCCCATTCGCCGGGGTCCAAAATTTCGGTTTGTGCACGAAGAAGCGCGCTTCCCGCTTGACAGAGAGGAATCGATCGGCCCTGTTCTCGCCTCAGATAAGGTCGTGGGCCTGTCTGTCACGCTGGAGGTCGCGGGTTCGAGTCTCACCGTCCCTGCCATCCATTGCGAATCCTTCGGGGCACTAGCAAACCCTCTGGCGCCGCGCGAATCATCGAATTTCCCGCAGCCAGCTCGCGGCTCAACTGCGGAAGTGCTGTAACATGTGTTTGTGAATTGATGCGGTCGCGCGACACAGTCCGTCTGGCGCTCGGAGCGCTTTCCACCCACAAGCTTCGCACCGCGCTTACCCTGCTTGGGCTAGTGATCGGCGTCACGTCGCTGATCCTCGTGATGACGCTCATTCAGGGCGCCGATGGATATGTGAAGACGAAGATCGCGAATCTCGGGACAAATATTTTCCAAGTTTCCAAAGTACCGATGGCCAGCACCGACTTCGAAAAAATACTCCGCGCCCGCAGGTATCCCGATCTCACGGTCGAGGACTTGCTGGCAGCGCAGGCGGCTTGCCGGTCGTGCGTGGCCGCGGGCGCAACGCTCGAGACCCCCGGACATGTCCGCACCGAACTCCAGAGCTTGTCCGACGTTTCGATTCGCGGCGAAACGGCCAACATGGGTTGGATCAGCACGCTCGATATTGCTTCCGGCCGCTTTTTCACGGAAAGCGAGGAACGTCAGGCCACCCCTGTGGCCGTGCTCGGGGCGGAGGTGGCCGAGCGATTGTCCGAAAAGCGCGACCCGCTGGGCCAGACCGTTCGGATCGAGGGCATGGAGTTTCGAGTGGTCGGCGTGGCGGAAAAGATCGGCTCGATCCTCGGCCAGGACCAGGACATTTTCGTCATCGTGCCGCTGCGGGTCTTTCAGAAATTGTTCGGCACCCGCCACAGTCTGGTCTTCCAGATTAAGACGCAACCTCCGCTCCATGCCGCCATCGAAGAAGTGCGCGCGCAGTTGCGGATCCGCCGGCACATCGAACCCGGTGCGGAAGAAACTTTTTTCGTCACCACGGCAGACACCTATCTGGACCTCTGGCGCGACATCAGCTCGGTCTTCTTTCTTGTTTTCGTCCTGGTTTCCTCCGTGGCCTCGCTGATCGGCGGGATCGTGATCATGAATATTACGCTGGTGAGCGTCAGCGAACGAACGCGCGAGATCGGCCTGCGCCGGTCCGTCGGCGCCACCGAGCGCGACATCGCCCGGCAATTCCTCACCGAAGTGCTGGCCCAGTGCCTCGTCGGCGGGCTCATCGGCGTGGGGCTGGGCTTTGGTTTGGCCTTGCTGCTGCGTGCGCTGACGCCCTTCCCGGCGGACATCCGTCCGTGGGTGGCGGGCTTGGGGTTGGCGCTGGCTTCGGTGATTGCGCTGGTCTTCGGCGTGTACCCTGCCGTTAAGGCGGCGCGGCTTGACCCGGTCGTTGCGTTGCACTCGGAATAGCGCGCGGGCCGCGGCGAAGATGAGCGCTTGGAAAGGTTAGCTGGCCATGTTGACGCAGGCAGAGTGGCGCGAGAGCTTGACGCTGGCGCTCGGACACATTCGAAGTCAAAAGCTGCGAGCCTTCCTTACCATGTTGGGCGTTGTCTTCGGCGTGGCCAGTGTTATCAGCGTTTCCGCCATCATCAACGGTTTGAACCGCCACGTCACGGATAAGATTCGGCTGATCGGCTCGCATACGTTTTTTGTCGCCCGATTCCCGGCGTTCACCTGGGACTTCGAGCGCTTATCGGAAGAGATTCGAAGGCGAAAACATTTCACTCCTGAAGATGCCGCGGCCATCAACGAGCAGTGTCCGACGGTCGCGCGAGCTACTCCGATCTTGACTCGAGCCGTCTTCCTGGGCGGGGCGAATGAGCTCCGCTACCAGGATAACCACGTGGATAATCCCATCCTGCGCGGGGGCGAAGCCGAGCTCGTGGACGTGCTGCCGATCTACTCGATCCAATCAGGCCGGTTTCTCTCGCGGGAGGACAATCTCCATGCCGCGCACGTCTGCATCCTGGGAAATCCCATTGCCAATTCGCTGTTCGGCGCGCTCGATCCCCTCGGCCGCGAAATCCGAATCAACGGGACGCCGTTCCGCGTGATCGGTGTGTTCGACCCGCAACAGGGTCTGTTCGGCGGACCGGGCGTAGATCAATTTGTGATCATTCCCTATCGAACGTTCGCGAAACAGTATCCGGAAATCGAAGAGGTGGTCATCGGCGTGAGCGTGCGCGACGCTGCCCTGCTTGGTCGTGGCGAGGACGAAGTCGTCGAGGTGCTTCGCCGGCGGCGGCACGTCCCCGCAGAAAAGCCGAGTGATTTCGAGGTCATCTCGCCGGATCTGATCACGGACCTCTGGAAACAACTCACGGGCGCCATCGTCATTCTGACCCTCATCATTGCCTCGATCGGACTTCTCGTGGGCGGGATCGGCGTGATGAACATCATGCTGGTGAACGTAACCGAGCGAACGCCTGAAATCGGACTGCGAAAGGCATTGGGGGCGCGCCGCAAGGATATTCTGGTTCAATTCCTTCTCGAAGCAGTCACGTTGACCGGAATTGGCGGCTCCCTCGGAATCTTGATCGGCGTGCTCTTGAGCGTCTCGGTGGCGGTGTTGTTTCCTGCCTTGCCCGCGCGCGTCTCCGCGATCTGGATTCTCGTGGCGGCACTTCTGTCGGTCGGGGTTGGGCTGTTCTTTGGAATTTATCCCGCTGTGAAGGCGTCACAACTCGACCCGGTCCGCTGCCTGCGCTACGAATAGCAATGATTGGAGACGCTGCGTCGTCGCGTGCCAAGTAAAGCAAAAAGCGCCGGGTTTAATTGCCACCGGCGCCCTTGTTTGCACTCACTTCCAATCGGTGCTGCTTCGGGTAGTGGACTTCCCTCCCCGCGTTAGAACTTATAGATCACGTCAAACTGCAACCGCTTGAGGATGTTCTCCGCAGGTCCCGGGCTCGTCGCGGTGACCAGGGGCCGGCCAAACAGCCCGGTGAAGGCCAGTTGAATGTTCTTCTCGGCCTGGTAGAACACTTCCAGGCGATGCTGGCTGACGTTGCTGTTCTGGCGCAGGTCGCTGAAGTTAAACGCGCCCATCACGGCTTCGCGCTCGATGAACATGCGGGTGTAAGCGAACTGCCAGTCCTTCTTTTCCGCTGTTCGGCCGAAGCGGCCTTCGAGCCAGTAGCCCCGGCGCTGGCGCGAATCGCAAGCCACGTTCGGAGTCGCCGTGGGATGCACCGCCAGGATGTCGCCTACGTTGGCGAAGGCGCGGGTGTTCTGGACGAAGTCACCGAGGATTGTGACCGGGAAGCGCGGCACTTTGGTGTCGAAATCAAATTTCGCAATCGTGTCGCTGAGTCCGAACCGGGACGCGAACTGTGCCGTGTTGGCGGCGCCGCCCACTTTGTAAACCGAGTTCTGAACGCTGCTGCCGCCAAGCGCCAGGGTGCCGAAACCGGGTGATTGCGGGTTGTTTGCATTCGCTCCGGCCAGGGGAACGGCGATCGCATCGGCGTTGTGGTAGTTGTAGAAGGCGGTGTTGAGTGAGAGCTTGACGCGGCCGCCAAGCTGCCACTGCGTCTGGATCTGCCCGCCATACACGGCGCTTTGATGAATGCTCTTATTGCCGGTCGCAGTCCCCGCGACCTCGCTGAAGGGCAGCTCGAATCCGACAAGCGAGACCTTTTTGAGGAGGGCGCTCTTGATATTGAACGCGAGCGTCTGCGCCACGCCTTCCGGGTTCAGGTCATTGTCCCACACGAGTTCGGTGCGGTAGTAGGGATAGGCGAACTTGCCGCCGGTGAGCGTGAGTGGCTTGAACCAATGGGGCGTGTAGTTGATGAAGGCGCGGTCGATCAGGAACGGCTTGCGCGTATAGAACTGGTTCGTCGTCTGGTTCGTGGAAATCGGATCGTTGGTATCGCCCGAAGCCGCTGAAATGCCGCCGCTGAATTCGTCGTTCAACTTCACATTGGCATTGAAGCGCATGCGGAAGCGGAATCGATTGCGGTCCTGCGACTGATTGCTTGGCCCGCCGAAAAAGGGCTCATCGCGCAAACGAAGGTCGCCGCTGAAAGAGAATGGCCCGATCTTCTTCAAGCCTTCTTCCATTGATTTCTTTGTGGCGGCAACCTGCGTTTCCAACTTTCCGACTTTCTGGCCCAGCTCCTCTTGCTGAGCAGCCACCGTGTCGAGTTTCTTGGCCCCGGCGGGATCCGGCGCCGCCGTCGCCGTCGCCGAAGCCGGGTGAGATCCCCGCAGTTCGGATTCTAGTGTTTCCATTTTCTTCTGCTGCTCACGAAGCGCGGCGCGCTGCTCTTCGAGTTGCTGCGATTGCGCCTGAATCAGATCCCGGAGTTGATGAAGCTCCATCTCGAGGGACGTGCTCTCCGGCTTTGCCGGGGCTTCGGCCTTCGCTGAAGTTGCCGTTGCGGCCGGCACCGCTGCCTTTGTTGCTTCCGCGGACTTCGTCGCCGGTGCCGGCTTCGCTGCGTTGTTCCCCGCCGCCGTATCCTTCCCGTTGTTTCCCTCGGTTCCGGCCAGGGCCGGAGAAACTACCAAGCCCACGGCCAATATCCATGTTGCAATCGCTCGCATGTGTTTCTCCTTGAATTGCGCGAATTCCATCATCTCCAGATGATCGCTTTCCCTTGGTTTCAGAACATTCCTGGAACTAGTAACGTTGGTACGCAGCCCTAGTGTAAGGAAATGCGTTGAACGGACTGTAATCGGCCTGTTAATTCTCCGTTACACTGACCCGTGCCCAAGCAGTTGGTCTTGAAGGCTTTTAGCCGGAACCGCTATCTGGTATCTGGCAAGGGTGGGCGGACATCGGGGCACGCCGGCACCGACAACACCGCTCGTTCCACAGTGTCCGGTTGAGCGACAACTCCGTCCCGGAACCGGGCGAAAGGAGCCGCAGCCAATCGGTTCATTCCAAATTAAATCAATCCCTGCGAAACACTTGCGGCTTGCCTGCGAACGGCATACAAAGTGCCGGAGATGGTAAGGGTCCTTGATTTTCTTCCGGGGAGGCGCCATGGCAAAGATGGAGCGCATTCGGGAAGCGTTGAGCCGCTCGCTCGATCTCGACTATCTGCAGCAAAGAATACAGGCTGGCTGGCGCCTGGTTGCCATCGAGTGGGAGCGGGAATCCAACACCGAAATTTCGGAGCCCGAACCGGCGCGCCGGCTCGAAGAAGTTCCCTTCGGGCTGCGAGTGGCTGACGACTGCGTGCACCTCGAGGAGAATCCTACGGAAATGCAGGTCCTGAAGCTGATGATGGAGCTCATCGTTCAGGATCTTTCGCTCCCTCGCCTGGCCGACGAGCTCAATCAGCGAGGATTCCGCACGCGGCAAGGAACCCTGTGGAACGCCGTCGCCATCTTCAACACCCTCACGCGGCTGGTGGAAGTGAGCCCCCGAATTCTTTCGAGCGATGACTGGCTGGCGCGAAGGAAGCACCTTACTGCCGTGGCGTGGAATTCCTGAGCGTTCCACATGCCGCAAGCCTATGGCTTGCAAACACTGCGTTCCCTCCCCTGAGGCCGGGGACTAAAAGCTAGGCGCGAAGAAAATCTGCCTGCCAGTTCTTTACCAGCTTCTTGATGGCCTTGCGCTCCGTCAAGTTTTCCGCCAGAACCTTTCGCGCCAAATCAGGCAGCTCTCCGTCCCCGGCGAAGCGCAGCGAAACGAGCTGGGCAACGGTGAAATCGTTGATGTGCGGGCGAAGGTCCGCCGGCAGAAGCTGCGCCAGGCGCAGGCGCATCTCGAGACGAATGACTCGGTCTTGCACCGTAAGCGCGAAGAGTCTCGCATGGAGTGCCAGAATAACCAGGGCCACGGCAACGAAAAGCGAGAGCAGCCCCTCCCACGAAAATTCCCGAAAGATTCGAACGCCCGACCAGATCACGTTGATCAAGAAAATGGGAAGCGCTACAAAGTGGAACACCGGTACGAAGCGGGTATGGTTCTGGAAATTTTGAGTCATCGGTTCAGCTCCTCGAAAAAAGTGAGGAGATTGTACCGGAAGTAACGCGGAAGGGGAGAATCAAAACGAGGGCGGAATTTGTGCCGGACCGGCCTGCCAGTGATTCGCAAAACAATCGGGCCTCAACTGCGCGCGCAGTCGGGGCCCGGAAAAGTTCGTCGCTGCCTTAGCGAGTCATGACGACGTTGTGCACGCCGGAGAACATAAATCCGACAGTCGCTGCGGACTGCGGCACCCACCAGAGCTTGCGCACCCAGTTGTGCTGGCTGCGGCTCATGCGGCGGCCGACGTAATCGAGGATGACGGGACCAACTTGAATGGCGCCGTAGATTGCACCGGAATGGGCGAAGGGGCGCATCAGGGGATCGCCTTCCGAACGCCCAGGGTGTGAGAGCGCGCGCCGGGTAGACCATGCGTCAAACGTCGCGGCAGCGTGCTGCGCCACAACCAGCGTCGCCCAGGAGCGATTCGACTTCCTGACCGCTCCCGGCCCGGCGATGAAGCCGGACGGCGGGTCGGCCGTCACGGGGATGAATGCCCCGGAAAGCGAAGCCACAACTTCCGGAGTCGCCAACGTTGTCGTCGAAACCGGCGTGGGGCGGGTGTCACTGGTTGAAGCCAGTGCGACGCTTGCATTCTTTTCCGCGCGAAGCGCGATGCCGGCGAACATGGATGAATGGTCTTCCATCAGCCGGACGTCCTGAAATCTCGATGAATGTGTTGGCGTAGCGGCCAAATGCGAAATTGCCATGACGGACGGGGGTTGCGCGACGGACGGGGGTTGCAGCAACAAAGCAGCGAGGGCCAGAATCATTCTGTTACATCTCCTCTGAAAGCTTCAACGTGCCTCGCCTGGGTAGAAAGCACGGGTAGTACCAAGTCCGAGATCGCGTTAAATCCTTGCGTTTGCGAGGAATGAGTTGATTCG
>JBGPXQ010000258.1:0-3011 GCA_041492805.1 Terriglobia bacterium
AGCTGAATTCTCCTTGATTTGGGAATTGTGCTTTTCAATTGTAGCCAGGAAGCCTTCATAGATTGGAAGCAGACGCACGATGATTTCGTTCGTGATGTTCGCCGCGCCCAACGATTCTTGAAGACCGATAGAGATTTCCCCCTTGAGAGTCTCGTCCAAATCCAGAAATCGGCCCGTCACGCGAAGCCAGTCTTTTCCTTTGGGCGCGATAAAAAACAAACGCATCCCGCCCGGCCCACCAACGAGCGCGCGCCAGTCTGGTCCTTGGTCCCCAGAGGTGTCCACTGACCAGCCTTGGCCGAGACATGCGACCACGTCGTAAACAAGTTGCCATTTAACGTGACAATTTTCCGCGTCTGCTTCTGTGGCCTCACCCACAATGGCGCTGAACTGCTCGAATGTTTCAGGAGTTCCGCCCATTCTCTTTATTTCGGCGACCCTGTCCTGTAGCTCGTACCACGATGCTGCCTCGTGAACGAGGGCGCGGTGCTTGTCTTCCGTACGCACCGTGTTCGCAAGTAGGCATCCTGCTTTCGCCAAAGTCCGCCAGTCGTCGTTCGTCCAATTCCACGCCTCTTCCAGAAAGTCACGAGTGATTTCCATTTTCTGAATTTCCTCTTCTTCTGGGTCTGCGCGTCAATGGAAGCTTCGGCGCGCAGTTTGCTGCCACATCCCAGTCTGACGGGATTTGGATACTGCGCCTGAGGGAGCGAGAGCTGGAGTTGCCTTGGGAAGTAACAGAGGCATATGAACGTACTACCTCCGGGCGGGTGGCCGCCATTCGATCCGCAAAGATGCCTCTAGGTGGTCCATCCCTTTCTGTGGCTTGCGCAGAAAGGGATGGGCTGCCTTTGGCTAGCCGCTTTTTCCTTACTTGCTTTGGGCTCCCTCCGCTGGAAACCACTCCCGCGTCCGGTTGCAGACGCCACATACGGACAGCATTACCGGCACTTCCACCAGGACACCAACCACGGTTGCCAGCGCGGCGCCGGAGCCCGGGCCGAAGAGCGCAATAGCCGTTGCCACGGCAAGCTCAAAGAAGTTGCTCGCGCCAATCAATGCCCCGGGCGCGGCGACGGAATGCTGGACCCGAAAAATTCGCATCAGGCCATACGTCAGGCCTGAATTGAAATACACCTGCAAAAGAATGGGAACCGCGATGAGCAAGACGTGGAAGTACCGGCTCGTGATGTTGTCGGCCTGGAACCCAAAAATCAGGACCAGGGTAACCAGCAACGCGATGACGGTGATCGGCGCAAACCTCGGCAACAGGCTCCGTTCAAACCACTCCGCTCCGTGCCGATGTATGAACCAATAGCGAAGAGAAGAACCCACCACCAGCGGAATCACGATGAATACCAGCACGGAATAAAGCAGAACATTAAAAGGCACTTGCAGTGAAGAGGACCCGCTGACCAGAAAGCGCACAATCGGCGCGAACAGAAAGAGCATGATCAGATCGTTCACCGATACCTGCACGAGTGTGTAGGCCGGGTCGCCGTCGGTCAGGTAACTCCACACAAAAACCATTGCCGTGCAGGGTGCCGCCGCCAGAATAATCGTCCCCGCGATGTACTGGTCCGCCAGCGCGCCTGGAATCCAGGCGCTGAAAAGGTGCCGGAAGAACACCCAGGAAATCAGCGCCATTGAAAATGGTTTCACCAGCCAGTTCACAAACAAGGTGATGAGCAGCCCGCGCGGCCTCTCGCGAATGCTTAGAATGGAAGCGAAATTCACCCTCATCATCATGGGGATGATCATCAGCCAAATGAGAATGGCGATGGGAACGTTGACCTGGCTGCCGCGGCCAAATTCCAGTGAACGCAGACTCTGGATCAACCCGGGAATGGTTTTTCCGAGAACAACTCCAACGACCATACAAAGAGCTACCCATAGCGTCAGATAACGCTCGAATAGATTCAATCGCTTGGCCGAAGTAACAGCGGGCGCTGCATCAAGAGTACTTGCCATGGGAAAGTGGCCTTTCTCACGCCGAAACTGCGGCTACAGGGTTTGAATCCGTACCGGGCAGCGCTGCCGGTGGGGGAGCTTTGCTTAATCGCACAAGTTTCTTCCGCATGCAGCAAGCCTTGACCAGGCGGGCGCGATCGTGCTGCATCGCTCCGTCTTCGGCAAGCCGCCGCTGGACTTCCTCAAGAATTCGGGCTGCCGCCAGGCCGTTTGGAGGGACGATTTGGTAGTGCATCCACCGGCCCTCGCGGCGTGCGGCCACGATTCCCGAATTTCGCAAGTAGGCAAGGTGCCGGGAGATTTTGGGCTGACTGGTCTTCAGCACCTCGACGAGATAGCAAACGCAGATCTCCTGGCCGTGCATGAGATTCAGCAGCCGCAATCGCGTGCGGTCCGCCAGCACGCGGAATAGTTTTTCCATCGCCAGTGATCTCTGGTTTTTCGCCACCGGAATACTCCCCAGCACAAAACATATGCCTTGGCATATGTATCTGTCAAGAGCAGTTATAACTCATGTGGATAGGCACATATATTGTGGGTTCTCGTTTCGCCCCTACCCTCGACATGGCGGCAACGACCAACGCTGGCGCGGATTCGAGCAACTCCGTTTCAACTCGCGGATATCTAACTCCAAAGTAAAATCGTGCGCTACAATGCCGCCACGGTTATTTGCAGTTACCAGGTCCCTTCCTCGGTCTTGGGAGTTTGGTTCCACATCGTGATGCTGCCCTGTAATATTGGTAGCCGGGGATAGGAAAAGCTTTCGACGGGTATCTCGTTCGTGGATCAACAAGACTTCAACATATCGCCCGCGCGCCACTCGCGCAAATCGGAGCGGCTGCTTCTTCTTTTCTTTCTTTTCTCGTTACCCTTTCTCAACCCCTGGGTGCGCGGCGACGGCGTCGGCTACTACGCCTTTGCCCGCGCTCCGCTCATCCAGCACAATCTCGATTTCACCGAAGATTACCGGCATGCCAACGAAAGTTTTCGCGCTCCGCGCCTCGACGAAAATAACCAGCCCAAATCCGACTTTCGCACGC
>JBGPXQ010000056.1:0-10853 GCA_041492805.1 Terriglobia bacterium
CTGCTCGGAGAGGTCGATGTCATTCACGCGCACGACCTTTCGTCCACTGGTGTCGATGATCTGCTGGTCGAGCAGGTCCTTGCGTACGGCAAGCCAGCCCTCGTTCGGGCGGTAGTGCTCCAACTCCTTTTCCTCGACATTCAGCTTCAGGACCCCGGGAGCGATGAATGCGAGGTGATCATAGCGCGCGACTAATGGAAGGTACTTCCCGCGCCCGAGGAGCACCCGAGCAATGCGGTTAGGCTGGTCGGCGGGTTCTACAAAGAGTTCGGTCACGTGGCCGACGAAATGGCCATCACGATCGTAAGCTTCTCCGCCCAAAAGTTCCGTGGCGTGCAGCATGTTCCCTCCTTTCCCGGCGCCGCGTGCCAACGCGGGCTTCATCTATAAGACTTATTATTAGCAACTTATGAGCTTCACGTCGTTCTAAAACCTGTGCGATGGCCTGTTCGACCTGTTCGCCAGTTGAGTCGAATGATTGCCAGTGGCGTGGGTTTGCAAAAGAAGAAACCCGCGACCAGGGGTGTGGCCCTGCCGCGGGTATTTAAGAAATTCGAGCTCTACCCGAGGCTGGTTCTGCACCCTTTCAAAACGCGGCGGGTTGACGTCCCTGCAGTCTTAAGCTGTGCCAACCGGAACCAGAGCGCCGCTTCGTCCTTGCTACTCGGAAAGGGTTCTTTCTCTGCTGATTCGCTCATGTCCAGACAAAAAATACTCCCACACAGTAGGTAAACGGAGTTGAAATGTTTGTCAAGGAAAGAGTGCAAGTTAATGCAATTTTTTTGTTGTTGGAAAGAGCATGTCGGTGGGTTTGCGTCCGTGGCGGCGGCAGTCTGCGATGTAGAGCGCGCCGTAGGTCTGCGTAATGAAGTCCGAACGGCTGTATCCGAGGAGCGCAGCAACGCGATTTATGGCCGATGGAGCACCTTCCAGTTCGAGGAATCTGCCGATGGGAGTCTCATCGAAATCAATTTTCAGATTCCGGACACCTGGGAGAGTGTATGTGGTCCTAACTTTTTCATAATGAAACAGTGGCTGCAGACCCAGGGCACTTAGGATGCGCCGCATTTGTTCCTCATCGGAAATCGCGACTTCGACCTCTTCCCTGACCTTGTAACCTCCGTTCTTTCTCGGTTTGTGGGTTGCGGGTTGCACGGTGCGCGTGGATTGGGACGGTCCTTTATAGGTCAGCACCGCCTTGCTTGGTCGAGGGAGGTCCTTATTTCCCGGCGGGCTCCAAGCGGAGCCCGCGCCCGACCGGCCGATGTCCGAACTTGGACGCTCAATGCGGATGCGAATGAGCTGGCCGCGGCGGGCCAGATCCCTCTTCGGAGTGTCATAGAGTGTGTTCGATTCATGGGTGCGCGGACAAATCTCCCGGGCTCTGAGGTGTTTCAGGAGGTGGCGCAGTGCGGAAACGTCCGTCACGCGGAGCTTAATCTCGACTTCCTGATTGGAATGTATTCCCAGCATGAAGCACCAGTATACGTCGATTGCGCTAGATTGGCGGACAAGCGGCTCGACAAATGAGCGAGCAGCAAGGTATAAACCTGACGTTCGGTAAGAGCAGAGAAGACCTTTGCGGCGTCACAAACTGCGTTGAAGCGCCACGACATCGATGACTCCAGAGGAATTTCGCAAGCTCGGATACCGTGTGGTCGATTGGGTCGCCGACTACCGGGGCAAGGTTTCCGAATTGCCGGTGATGGCGCGTACGGCGCCAGGTGAAATCAAGGCTCGTCTGCCGAGCGACCCGCCGGTGACACCGGAGCCGTTCGACCAGATCTTTCGCGACCTCGACGAAATTATTCTTCCGGGATTGTCGCACTGGCAGCATCCGCGATTCTTTGGGTACTTCCCCTCCAACGCGCTGCTGTCGAGCGTGCTGGGCGACTACCTGAGCACGGGACTGGGAGTCCTGGGACTTTCCTGGCAGTCGAGTCCCGCGCTCACTGAGCTTGAAGAGGTCGTGACGGATTGGATGCGGCGAATGATGGGGCTTTCTCCGGAGTGGAGCGGCGTGATTGAGGATACCGCTTCCACGAGCACGCTGGTGGCGTTGCTTTGCGCGCGGGAGAAGGCTACGAAGTATGGATTGGACCGCGGAGGATTACAGGGGGAAGAACATCCGCTCGTTGTGTACGTCGCTGCGCACAGCCACAGCTCGGTGGAGAAGGCAGCATTGCTGGCGGGGTTCGGGCGGGCCAATATGTGCGTGGTTGCGCATGACCGCGACTATGCGATGAGCGTCCAGGCGCTCCGCGGCGCGGTTGGGAGCGATATCGCCGCTGGAGCAATACCGGCGGCCATCGTGGCGACGACGGGAACGACCGGGACGACCGCGCTCGATCCGCTTGCGGCGATTGCTGAGGTCGCACGTGCATACGGAATCTGGCTTCACGTTGATGCGGCGATGGCTGGGTCGGCAATGATCTTGCCTGAGTGCCGATGGATGTGGGATGGCGTAGCAGGGGCTGACTCGCTCGTTGTCAACGCTCACAAGTGGCTGGGCGCGGCGTTTGATTGCTCGCTCTATTACGTCCGCGACGCGGAACATCTGGTACGTGTGATGTCCACCAGCCCAAGCTACCTGCAATCGGCAGCCGATGGTCGCGTGAAAAATCTGCGGGACTGGGGGTTGCCACTGGGACGCCGGTTTCGCGCGTTGAAATTGTGGTTGTTGATACGCGAACAAG
The DNA here is from genome assembly GCA_041492805.1 of Terriglobia bacterium. Lineage (GTDB taxonomy): Bacteria > Acidobacteriota > Terriglobia > Acidiferrales > UBA7541 > Palsa-360. The sequence continues at coordinate 2,697 of JBGPXQ010000056.1, forward strand.
GCGTCGCCGGCCTGCAAGCACGGATTCGCAGGGATCTCGAAAATGCGAAGTGGTTTGCGGAACAAGTGCGGGAGGCTCCGAACTGGCATGTCCTGGCGCCCGTGCCTCTGCAGACCATCTGCATCCGGCACGAACCGCCTGGCCTCGCCGGCGATGCGCTCGACGGGCACACGCTTGGCTGGGTGGATCGCGTGAACCGGTCCGGCGAAGCCTACCTGACCCCGGCTGTACTCGACGGCCGATGGATGGTGCGCGTGTCGATCGGGGCCGCGCCCACCGAACGAGAACATGTTGCAGCTTTGTGGGAGCTCATGCGCCGGATGGCGGAGGCATAAAGAAGTCTTCAGGATGTGAACCACACTGCTCGACAGGGACGAACGCAGCAAGGTATAAACTTTCTGTACCCGACCGGCGTCGTCATCTCCGGCGCTCCATGAACATATGACCGAACCAACCACACCGCTGATGCGGCAGTATCACGCGATCAAGACGCGCTACCCGCACGTGCTGGTGCTGTTCCGGCTGGGGGATTTCTACGAACTTTTCTACGAAGACGCGATTGCCGCGTCGCGCGAATTGCAAATTACGTTGACGTCGAGAAGTCGCGAGAGAGGCGAGCCCGTGCCCATGTGCGGGGTTCCCTACCACGCCGCCGAGGGATATATCGCACGGCTGCTACGCGCCGGGTACAAGATCGCCGTCTGCGATCAAATGGAGCAGCCGGGGCCGGGGAAGAAGCTTGTGCGGCGCGAAGTGGTACGCGTGATTACGCCCGGCACGGCCACCAGCCTGAACGTTCTCGAACCGAAGGAAAATAACTACCTTGCTGCTATGGCGCGCGCGCCGTCGGGAAACCCTGTTGGCCTCGCGTATGCAGACGTCACGACCGGCGAATTTCTCGTAACGGAATTTTCCGGCGCCGATGCCGACGACAAATTGCGCGATGAACTGCATCGCCTCAAACCGCGCGAAATTCTTCTCCAGCGCCAGGCCGGATTGTTTGCAACGTCGCCGGGCGAAAGCGACGCCTCGGGGCAGAGCACCGGAGCGCGGGCAGAATTCCCCGATGCCGTCGAGACACGGATCGAAGAATGGGTTTTCCGGACCGACTATGCCGAGAGAATGCTGCGCGAACAATTCGGTGTCGCGAGTCTCGATGGATTCGGCCTTGCCGGACACGCGCAGGCCGTGGCTGCGGCGGGCGCCATGGTGTATTACCTGCGCGAAACGTCCGCCAAGGTTCCCGAAAATGGCAATCATCTGGAACCGGCGCTCGGCCACTTGGACCGCGTGCGGTATTACGAACAAGCGGACGCGCTCGTGCTCGACGCGGTAACAGTGCGAAATCTGGAGCTGGTGGCGCCTATTTTTGTCGAAGATGCAGGACGTGGCGGCGCTCCGACGCTGCTTGCGGCACTCGATGAAACCGCGACAGGAATGGGAGCGCGGCTGTTGCGGCAGTGGATATTGCGGCCGCAAGTGAATCGCGAGGAAATCGAGGCGCGCCTCGATGCCGTAGCGGAACTGAAGGCGCACACGGTGCTGCGCGAAGAAATTCGGCACGGATTTTCCGGCGTGCAGGATTTGGAGCGGCTGGCGGGACGCGTGACGCTGGGAGTGGCATCGCCGCGCGACCTCCTGGGCCTTCGTCAATCGCTCTCGCGCATTCCTCTGCTGCGCAAATACCTCGCGAATTGCGCCTCGCCTCGGCTCGCGGCGCTGCACGCGCAAATGGACGAGCTATCCGACGTGCGTGAACGGATCGAGTCTGCGGTGGCGGACGATCCGCCGGCGCTTGCGTCGGATCCAGGCGTCATCCGCCACGGCTACAACGCTGAATTGGACCAACTGCGCGATCTTTCGCAACACAGCAAGCAGATCATCGCCGCGATGGAAGAGCGCGAGCGGAAGCGCACAGGGATTGCATCGTTGAAAATTCGATTCAATCACGTGTTCGGCTATTACATCGAAGTGTCGAAGCCGAACCTGCATCTCGCGCCCAAAGATTTTGAGCGCAAGCAAACCTTGGTGAACGCGGAACGCTTTACCACTCCGGAGCTGAAAGAATACGAGCGGAAAGTGTTGGAGGCCGATGAGCGAATCGCGGAGATCGAGCGGCGGCTATTCGCTGAATTGCGGCTGTGGATTGCGGAGCAAGCGGCGCGGCTTCGCCGAACGGCGTCAGCGATGGCGCAACTCGACGTGCTGGGAGATTTCGCGCGTCTGGCCGCGTCCCGGAACTACACGCGGCCGGAGTTTGGTGAAGATGGCCAGATCATGATCGTCGCGGGACGCCATCCCGTCATCGAACAATTGCTGGAGCAAAGGGGCGAGCGGTTTGTCCCCAACGATCTCTACCTTGCCGACACGATGCAGCAAATTTTGCTGATTACGGGGCCGAACATGGGAGGCAAGTCCACGTATTTGCGGCAGACCGCATTGATCGTGCTCATGGCGCAGATGGGATCGTTCGTCCCGGCAAGCCAGGCGCGGCTGCCCATGACCGACCGGATTTTTACGCGCATTGGCGCGGCGGATAATCTGGCGCGCGGGCGGTCCACTTTTCTGGTGGAGATGACGGAAGTGGCAGCCATTTTGAATACGGCGACTCCGTCGAGCCTGGTGCTGCTCGATGAAGTGGGGCGGGGGACGGCGACATTCGACGGACTCTCGATTGCCTGGGCCGTGGTGGAACATCTTTCCAGTGAAACGAAGTCGCGCACGCTGTTTGCGACGCATTACCACGAACTGACGGAACTCGCGGACCTGCTGCCGGGTGTGAAGAATGTCCATGTTTCCGCGCGGGAGACCTCGACTGGAATCGTGTTCCTGAAGCGCGTGGAAACCGGGAGCGCGGACAAGAGTTATGGAATTGAAGTCGCAAGAATGGCTGGACTGCCTCCTGCGGTGATTGCGCGGGCTCGCGAAGTGCTCGCGCGACACGAGCAGGCGGAGCACCAACTGAGTGAAAAGCTTACGCCAGGGAACGTGGCCACCGGTGAATCAGTGCCAGAACAGCAGGCGCTATTCACACCGCTCGACCGCAGCGTGCTCGAAGCATTGCGCGAGGCTGACCTCGACAACTTGAAACCGATTGAGGCACTCAATCTGCTCGCTGAGCTGAAGAAGCAGATTCTATGAAACGCTCCCGCACAGGCGAAGCACTGGCGCTCGGAATCATGTCCGGGACGTCGGCGGACGGAATTGACGTCGCTCTGGTGCGCATCTCTGACCGGGCCGCGAAACTTGAGAATTTTGTCGCGCTTCCCTTCCCTGCACGCGTTCGTAATGCGATATTGCGGCTGGGCGAAGGGCGGGCGACGACGGGCGAAATCAGCCAGCTCAATTTTCTTCTTGGTGAGGCTTTTGCGGAGGCAGCGCTGGCGGCGTGCCGGAAATTTCGTGTTCGCCCTTCTCAGATTACTTTGATTGGCTCGCACGGGCAGACGGTGTTTCATCAGGGGGCGCCGACGCGGTTCTGCGGACGCCGCGTGGCCTCTACTCTGCAGATCGGCGAACCATCGGTGATCGCTGCGCGCACGCGGATTACGACTGTAGGAGATTTCCGCCCTGCAGACATGGCTGCGGGCGGTCAGGGTGCGCCGCTCGTGCCGTTTGTCGACCACATGCTTTATCGCGATGCGCGGATTGGGCGCGCGGCGCTCAATATCGGCGGGATTGCGAACGTAACCGTGATTCCGAGAGCAGCCGGGATCGGCGACGTCTTCGCTTTTGATATCGGACCGGGGAATATGGTGATCGATGCGCTAGTGCGGCACTTCACGCGCGGGCGGAAGGCGTTCGATCGGAATGCGGAAATGGCCGGGCGCGGCAAGGTATTGCCGGGTCTGCTCGAAGCATTCCTGCAGGACAGGTATTTCCTCAAACCGCCTCCGAAGACAGCGGGGCGTGAACAATACGGCGAAGCGTATGTCCGTCGCGTCCTGGCGCACCGCGAGGCACGGCGGGCGCGGGCGGAAGACGTGATCCGCACTGCGACAATCCTGACGGCGCTTTCGATTGTAGATGCATTTCACCGCTTTGTATTGGAGCGAGCAAAGGTTTCGGAGCTGATTGTCTCAGGAGGAGGGGCGCATAACCCGCTGCTGATGGCGCAAATCGAAGCGGGGTTGCCGGGAATTCGCCTCAGTACCTCAGACGAGTTCGGTGTCCCCGGAGACGCGAAAGAAGCGTTTGCGTTTGCCTTGCTTGGTTGGGAGACGCTGCATCGCCGGCCCGCGAACGTGCCAGGGGCAACGGGAGCGAGGCGCGCGGTCGTGCTAGGCAAGGTGTGTTATGGGGGGTGAGAAAGGAAGAGGAAATGGAGGAAGTAAAGGAAGCAGAGGATTAGAACAATTGTCAGGGCGGAATGTGTCGTGCGGCGATTTTTCCTTCATTTCCCTTACTTGCTCAATTTCCTTTCCTTCCCTCCTCCTTCTCGTTGTCCTTGCACTCTCTGCATGCACGCGCGCCGTCTCCACCGAGCCCGGCGTCGTCAATTTTCTGATCGAATCGATGCCGACCAACCTTGATCCAAGGATCGGCACCGACGGGCAGTCAGAGCGAATTGACAGCCTAATTTTCAGCAGCCTTGTTGAATTGGACCCCCAGCGCAACCCGCACGGTGATCTCGCCGAAAAATGGGAAATGCCTGACCCGCTGACGTATGTGTTTTATCTGCGACCCGGCGTGAAGTTTCACGACGGCCGCGCGCTTACTTCGGCGGACGTGAAGTACACATTCGACTCGATTCTGAACAGAAGCGTGACGTCGCCAAAACGAGGTTCATTCAGCCTCGTTAAGTCTATTGAGACGCCGGACGCGGTTACAGTCATTTTTCATCTGAGCGAGCCGCGTGCAGCGTTTCTGTGGGACATTTGCCGGCCGGCAATCGGTATCGTGCCCGCAGGCGCTGGGAGCGATTTCGCAGAGCATCCCATCGGGACTGGCCCATTCCGGTTCGTCGGCGCGCAGCAAGATGACAATGTGGTGCTGGAGCGAAACGCCGCTTACTTCCGGACGCCGGCGAAAATTGCCAGGATTCGATTCCGAGTTGTGCCCGAAGCCATCGTCCGCGCGCTCGAGTTGCGCAAAGGCACGGCCGATCTCGAGTTGACGTCCCTGGCGCCAGACATGATCCCGGTATTGCAGTCCCAGCCCGACATCGAAGTCACAGAGCAGCCCGGAAGCAACTACGATTACATTGTGTTCAACTTCGATGATGCCGCACTGGCAAAACGGGAGGTGCGCCAAGCGCTGGCACTCGCCACAGATCGCGAAGAAATCATCCGATACCTGCTGCGAGGGCAGGCACATCTGGCGGACGGACCGCTCCCGCCCAACAGTTGGGCGTATGAGCCCAGCACAGCGCATTTTGGCTATGATCCCGAACAGGCTGAACGTTTGCTCGACTCGGCGGGTTTTCGGCCACTCTCTGAAAAAGACGGCATGAGGTTGAAGGTAACGATGAAAACTTCGACGGAAGAATCCACCCGGCTTCTGGGTGCTGTACTGAAGGAACAATGGCGAAAGGTCGGTGTGGAACTGGAACTGAAGCCGGTGGAGCTTGCAACTCTTTTTTCAGATTTGACCCGCGGGAGCTTCCAGCTTTCCACGCTCCGATGGATAGGCGCGAACAGCGATCCTGACTTCTTTGAATACATCTTTAGCTCAAGGAAGATGCCGCCCGCAGGGGCCAATCGCGGTCATTACCAAAATGCAAAGCTCGACGCCCTCATCGACCAAGCTCGCATCGAGAGTGACCGGGGAAAACGTCGAAAGATCTTCAGCGAGATTCAAAAGATTGTCGCGGAAGACGTGCCTTACGTGAGTCTGTGGTATCACGACAACATCTGCGTGCATCGGGCGAGGATTACCAGCGTGCAGCTTTCTCCTTCGGGAGACTACGATTTTCTATCTAATATCGAAGCGCGGTAGGACGGGTAACAGGTAGCAAGGGAATGCGTTCGGCCGGATGAAGGCGGCGAACGCGGGGCGTTATTTTTCAGCTTCTTCCTCGAGGGCCGCGCGAATCTGTTCTGTCGTAATCACGCCTTCCCGCATCACGGTCCACTCGTCGCCTTCAAGTTTTACGATTGTGGATGCAAGTGTCCCTGTTGTTTCCCCGGCGTCCAGGATCAAAGGCAGGCGATCTCCCAACTGCTCGAGCAGCTCCACAGCAGAGGAACACGCGGGCTGCCCGGAGATATTTCCGCTGGTTCCTGTGATCGGCCCCTGCACCAGATCAATGAGGGCGTTGACAATGGGAGACTTGGGCCAGCGCACCGCAACCTGGCCGGTGTGGGCTGTGACTTTGAGCGGTATATGCGTCGAGGCATCCACAAGCAGCGTCAGCGGACCCGGCCAGAATTTCGCGGCGAGTTTGAAAAAGGTGTAGGGAACATCGAGCGCAAGTGAAACAGCCTGCGCCGTCGAATTGACCAAAATCGGCAGCGCCCGGGTTTCCGGACGTCCCTTCACGCGGTAGATGTGCCCAACAGCCGCGAGGTTGAACGGGTCAGCAGCTATTCCATAAAAAGTGTCCGTCGGGACGGCGACCAATTCGCCGCGCCGGATAAATTCGGCTGCGTAACGAATGGCGGCGGGATCGGGCGCTTCTGGAGAAACCTTCAACAACTCAGCCGACAAAGTCGTGACCCTCAATCTTCCGACTACACTGAGCAAACGGCGACTAGAGAATCGTTGGTGCGAAGCTACCATAGACGTTAATCGCGTTCAAGGGTGCTGAGTGCAGGCGCAGCATTGCTTTACCGGCGAGGAGTGGTTTGCTAGGCTCATGTACATGGGTCCCATGGCCAAAGCGAGTCTAAGGAAAAGAGAACCAGCGGAACGAGTGTCGGTGATTACCAGCCGCGAGAATCGCTGGCTGAAGCGATTCCGTGCTTGCCTGGCCGGAGAGAGTAGTGGCGACGACGGAATTGCAGGCGTCGAAGGAGTGCGGCTCGTGGAGGCTGCCCTGGGGTCCGGCCTTCCCGTGGAGGCTCTGCTGGTGAGCGAGTCAGGCGTACGGCATCTGGCACGGCTGGCATCCGCGATCGCACCCGAGATGAAGATCCTTCGAACTACCGACCGATTGTTTGCCGGCATTGCAGGCACGCAAACACCGCAGGGCGTGGCGGCGATTGTTCGCCCGGGGGTTGCGGCGGTTGAGGATGTGTTAAGAGACGTCGCGCTGGTCGTCGTACTCGTGGGTGTGCAGGATCCCGGAAACGTGGGCACGATTTTGCGGGCGGCCGAAGCGTTTGGCGCAACCGGCGCCGCAACCTGCCCCGCTGGTCTGGCGGGCACGGCAGATCCTCTGGCGCCGAAGGCGCTACGCGCATCCGCCGGATCGGCGCTCCGCTTGCCGATTCTTCGACGTATGTCCTCCGCCATCCTTTTGGCGCAGTTGCGCGTCTCAGGAGTGAAGTTGTATGCCGCTGTGCCGGATAGCGATCCACAAGCGAGCCGGCAAGGGGACGCCGCACCGCCCTTGGTTCAGCCTTGGGATGCGGACTGGAAATCGCCGGTCGCGCTACTGATTGGAAACGAAGGAGCGGGCTTGCCCGAAGAAATCGTTCGATGCTGCGATGCACGCGTGAGCATTCCTCAATGGGGATCGAAAAAGCCGATGGGCGTCGAATCGCTTAACGCAGCAATGGCAGGGACCGTGCTGCTGTACGAGGCAATGCGGCAGCGGGGTGGAATTGCATGACGGCCTTTTTTCCAGGAAGTGAGAAGTGATGCGGCAACCGTTCTTCTCGTACTTCAGCGGCTAAAACCGCTTTGATCTTCTGCTTTTAGCAGCGAGGCTGAAGCCGCGCCCTACAAGACGAACCGATGCCGCGACCCGCAAGCGCTGTTCATGAAATAACGATCAGAATGAGCCTCTTTGCCAAACTCGAGCCCGAAGACAGCCGCGCCGCCGCAGCGCAGCCGCTGGCGGAGCGGATGCGGCCGCGCACGCTCGATGAATTCACGGGGCAAGAATCTCTTCTTGGACCAGGGAAACCCCTACGGACGCAAATCGAACGCGACGACATCGGCTCGATGATTTTATGGGGGCCACCGGGATGCGGGAAGACGACGCTGGCGCGCCTGATTGCGCGAATGACGCACTCGGAATTCATCGCGTTCAGCGCCGTGCTCACCGGGATC
>JBGPXQ010000076.1:0-9700 GCA_041492805.1 Terriglobia bacterium
CTGGCCAACACTGATTTCGGCCAAGGCCATTCTCACTGCCGCCATTTTTTCCGTGGCCGTGGGTATCTTCTTCGGATATTACCCCGCGCGCAAGGCCGCGCAGCTCGACCCAATTGAAGCACTGCGGTATGAATAGGAAGTCTTGTTGTTGATTTGACCCGCAACTCGGATCGTGACTCGCTCTGCTTTCTCACCAGGCCGTGAATGGGGAAAGAAAAAATCCCCGCCTCTGCAGAGGCGGACTACAAATCATTGATCCTTGAGCAGACTGTCAGAACGGAATATCTTCGTCGGTGACTTCGGGGCCGGCCTGGTCCTCTGCTGGAGGCGCGGGGGCTTCGGCGTCGGAATCTCCGGCTGGGGTGGCGCTGCGCGCTCCACCGCCCATGGAATCCGAACGCGAACCCAACATGCGGAAATTGGTAGCGACGATTTCGTAGCTGGTGCGCTTTTGCCCTTCCTTGTCGGTCCACTCGCGCGACTGGATGCGGCCTTCCAGGTAGATTTGCGAACCCTTTTTCAAGTATTGTTGCGCAATCTCCGCTTGTTTTGCCCAGACAACAATCTTGTGCCACTCGGTGCGCTTCTGGCGCTCGCCGTTGCGGTCCTTGAAGCTTTCGTCTGTGGCGAGTGAAAAGTTACATACGGCCTGACCGGCGCCTGTGTACCTTGTTTCCGGGTCGCGGCCCAAACGTCCAACCAGAATCACTTTATTTACGGACATGTTGTTTCTCCACGATCGGGAGAAAGATAACACGGTGGGGAGTGCCGCGCAAACTGAGGAGTCCGAGTTGAGCCTGGTGGAAAACAATCGAATGAGAGGCCGGATCGGTGTCCTCTGTCCTCTTTGTGATCTCTGTGCTATGGGTTTTTGCTGGGAAAAGATTTAACACAGAGAACACGGAGGGAGGACACAGAGAGCGCAGAGAAACGAAAGCACGGAGAAACTAAGGACCAAGCGTTGTTATCCGGCCGTGGCGCCGAGTTCGCGCAATTTGGCGAGGGAGCGTTTTGCTTCGTCCGTCCCGGGGTATTGGCGGACAACTGTGCGCAGTTCACGGATCGCGGCGGCCTTCTGACCGAGTTCCGCGAGGCAGAACCCCTTCCGCATTCTGGCGGAAGCGGTCTTGAAACTCTTCGGATAGTTCTCGATCACTTTGTTGTAGGCGTCCAATGCTTGCTGATACTGGCTCTGCATGAAAGCGATTTCGCCTAGATAGAACTGCGCGTTCGACGCGAGATCCGTGTCGCCGTAATACTTGAGGTAGTCCTGGAATTCCTGTGTTGCGAGGTCATAGTGCTTTCCATTGATGTCCCGAAGGCCGTTGGAATAGAGCACGTCTGCTGACGCGGGAGGCGCGGCCGAGGTTGCGGGAGCGGATCCGGGTGCCGAGGCGCCAGCAGCAGAGGGAATCGACGCGGGAGTCGGCGCGGCCAGCTTCGCGTCAACATTCTGGAGCGTGTTCTGGATGTCGGTGAGCTTCTGATCGAGCTTGCCCAGGCGCGCCTGCAGGTCCGCGACGTTGTCCGAAAGCCCCTGTACCTGAGTGCCCATCGTATCAAGACGAGCGCCGGACGCGGCCGAAAAATCCTGCGTATTCTTCTGGATAGCGGCCATATTCGTACTGAGCTTGTTTACGGAGTCGAGTGACTGCTCGATCAGGGTCCGCTGCACGGCGGCATTCTGCGTGATGGCCGTTTGCATGGCCTGCTGGCCCTGGATGAGCTGGTTTACTCCCGTTTGCAATTCAATGATCTCGCGTGCGACGGCGCCGGCCGGCGCCGGTCCTAGCAGGGCGCCGCCCAAGGCTCCGGCGAGCATGGCGGCGCCGAAAAATAGAATCCATCGAGTACGCAAGCAATCCTCCTTATTCTGGCGGGCTCCAAGCGGAGCCCACACCCGACGAGGGCAGGGACTCCTCGTGAAATTGAGGTGCGCCCGCGGGGCTCGCGACGGCGAACCCCACGGAATGACCTTCGGTTACTTCGTCGACATCACAAAATGCGCTCGCCGATTTTGCTGCCAGCACTCTTCGGTGGAGGCGCTGCAAAACGGTTTTTCCTTGCCGTAGCTGACCGTCTCCATCCGGTCGGCTGTAAGGCCGAGCGAAACCAGGAATTGCTTGGCAGCGGCGGCACGGCGGTCGCCCAAAGCCAGATTGTACTCCGTTGAGCCGCGCTCGTCGCAGTGCCCCTCGACGACAACCTTCACCTGCGGATAGGAGCGCAGGAACTGTGCCGTCTGCGAGAGGGCGTCGCGCGCGTCGGTACGAACATCCGCTTTGTCATAGTCGAAATAGGCGTCTTTCACTCCCTTGTCGAACAACTCCTGAATCGACGGTTCGTGAACCACCGGTGCAGGGGGTGGGGGAGCGGTGACGGAAATGCGCACATTGGCATCGGCGCTACCGCCCGGTCCTGTGGCGGTAATTGTGTAGGTGGTTGAATCTGCGGGTGTCACGCGCGTCGAGCCTTCCGCTGCCACGCTGCCCACGCCCGGTGATAGGTTCAGCGTGGTCGCATTGGTTGAAGACCAGGTTAGCGTCGCAGACTCACCCTTCTGGATGAAAGTCGAGGACGACTGCAGGGTTACCGTCGGGCGCGCAGGAGGTACCACGACGGGGGGAGGTGGTGGTGGTGGCGCTTGTACTACAGGTTTTTTACATGCCGCGACGATTGAGATCACGGCGAGCAATGTGCCGAACAGGGCCCTGGTGTGATTACGAGTCCGCATCGTTCTTCTTCCTCCTTTAGCAATCTACCGGAGCATGTGTAGTGAAAGCAAATCCGTTCCTAAAATTTATACGATTGAATGAACAACATCTGTCCAACCTCAACATCTCGGCGGGCTCCATTTGGAGCCCGCACCCGACTTACTTCGGCGACCAGTTGGGCGACTCATTCTGCCCCTGCTTGGTCAATTGCCGGGCATTGGTTCCGTCCGCAAGCATGGACCAAATCTGACGTGTCCCGGTGCGGGTGGACTCAAATACAAGATGGCGGCCGTCCGGTGCCCAGCTTGGGCGTTCGTTGCGTCCCACATCGCGCGTTAATTCGACCAACTGGCGCGTGGCGATTTCCATCACGTAGAGATCATAGTTTCCGTTGGGCCGGCGCCAACTGAATGCCAGCAACTGGCCGTTCGGAGACCACGCCGGATCGATAACATATCCCATGTCGGGCAGGTCTATTTTCGCTTGACTCGATCCGTCGGCGTTCATGACGTAAAGCTGCGGAATGCCTCCGCGGTCACTGACAAAAGCGACTTGCTGGCCGGTTTTCGGATTCCAGGAAGGAGATGTGCTCGCACCGCTGGAGTATGTAATGCGCTTGGGGCGTGCGCCCGAGGCGTCCGTAACGAACAGTTCCGGACTGCCGTACATGCTGGACATGAACATGAGCTGGGATCCGTCCGGCGACCACGCGGGCGAGGAGTTCGTGCCACGAAAACGCGGCCAGGAAATGAGATGATTCGTCAGCATTGATTGGACGCAAATTTGCGCTGTCAGAACGCTGCTGCTGCCGGGCTGCGCGTAGCAAGTGAAGGCCACGCGCGTCGCGTCGGGCGACCAACGCGGCGTAAGCGAAATGGTGTGGAGCTGGGTCAGCTGGCGCTGATTCTCCCCGTCGTAATCCATCGCCCAGATCTCTTTATTGCCGCTTCGATTGCTTACAAATGCAACTTGCGTGCTGGCGATTCCGGGCAAGCCGCCGGACAGTTTGCTGATGATCTCATCGGCAAACTGGTGGGCGAAAGTTCGAACCTGCGCGTCGTTGACTTCGCCGCGATAGACTTTTCCAATCACCGGCGGCAGGGATGCATTGCGCACATCGTTCAGCCAGGCCTGGATCTCGAGGTTATTGCCGTCCGCGGACAGGTTGCCGAAGGCGAGGAGTTGCGAGGACGCGGGAGCATCGGCCCATGCCTTGTAGTCCAATTCTGCCAGCGTGCCGGGTGTCTGCAGGGGAAAAAAACTCTTGCTCACTAAATCCAGGATTCCGCTGTAGTCCAGGTCTGAGCGGACAACATCGCTGAATTCGACGCCCAGCGGCTGCGAAGACGGGGACTTGCCCGCAAAATCGGCCACCGCCACGCGCGCCTTCGAAACTCCGAGGCCTGTGCCCGTGCGAAACCAATCCTGGGCGGAGACTGGCGGAGCGGACAGGAGAGAAAGAAAACCACCTATGAAGACAGATAGACACAGATAAAGACAGCGGACGTTTTTTAATGAGAGCCGCTCAGACGTCCGAATCATGCCCATAGTTCTTCCACCTTTGTTCAAATGTACACGAAACTCCATCTGCCGCGAACGAAACTACCGGCGAAACTCGAACCAGAATTCGACGGTTACGCTGTTGCCGGAATAATTCGACGGAAGCGCCGATACCGGGCTGGAACTCAAGATGGCCCGCAATGCCGAGTTGTCCACCGAACGGTTGCCGCTCGACGTCGTGAGCTGGACGTTGGCGACGGTTCCGTCGCGCAGGATCTGGAATGTGAACATCGCTCGCGGCGCCCAGCGGACTGACGGGTCCACGGTGGATTGCAGCCAGTTGCTGCTGATGCGGTTGCGCACAGCGTCCACGTACGCGGGAAAACGTCCGCTGAAATCTCCGCCCCCGGGGCCGGAAAACCCCATTCCACCCTGCGTAGCGCCGCCAACCGTGAACTGGGAGTATGGCAGCGAAGGCGAGCCGCCCTGGCCGTAGGGAACTGCGTTCGGCGGCGGAGGCGTCGTGTCCTCCAGTATCTTGGATGGGCGCGTGACGTAATGCGGCGTCTTTTCCTTTGTAAATTCCGGGATCTTCTTGGTGTCTGGCTCGATTTCCTTTGGTTTCGGCTGCGGTTCGGACTTGTATAAGCCCTTGCTCGTATCCACGACGCGGCTTGTCGTCACAGCATCCGGGTGAGGCAGAGTGATTCCAGGGAGCTTGCCAACCAGCCCAACCGAGACGGCATTATCTCCGCCGGGGCCGCCCCAAAGATCGCCACGATGTGAAAATAGGGTGGAGACAGCAAGAGAGCTGAAAAGAATCAGATGGAACCCAAGCGACCACACCAGGGGTTTCTTCAAGTTGTCTGCGCCGGGATGTGCTGGGCTATAGGACATGGCGGTCTCAGCGCGGCGTATCTTCGAGCGGCTCCGTGACCACGCTGATATTTTGGATGCCGGATTGGCGCAGCGTGTCTACTACCAGCGCGAACGAGCCAAAAGGAACGGTTTTGTCGCAGCGCAGGTAGACCGGATCGGCCTTCGGATTTCGCATCTGCGTGTGGACCTTGTTTCCCAACTCGTGGATATTTACCGGATCATCGCCAACATAAATTCGCTGGGCGCGGTCAATCGAGACGACAACGCGCGATTCGGAAATTTCCTTGACGGTTTTCGTTTTGGGAACATCGACCTCGATGCCGGACTGCAGAATCGGCGCGGTGATCATGAAGATCACCAGCAGGACAAGCATGACATCCACGAAAGGGACAATGTTGATGTCCGAAAGGGATGTGCCCGTTTGGCGAGAAAGTTGCGGCATATTCGATCGTTTTCTCTACAGTACTCTGGCGGGCTCCAAGCGGAGCCCGCACCCGATTCTGGTGGGTTCCACGCTTCACTTGAAGCGTTCAGCGTAAAAGCGGAGCCCGCACCAATTCACACGAAGCGCACGTCCGCCGGCCGTCACATCCGCTGACCGGGGTATAGCTTTTCAATCAGCGCGGAAACTTCCAACGTAAAGCTATCCATTCGACCGCCCAGATCCTTGATGTCATGCAAAAAATGATTGTACGCGATCACGGCGGGAACCGCAGTGAAGAGCCCCGCTGCAGTCGTGATCAGTGCCTCCGCGATACCGGGTGCAACGGCGCGCAAACTTGCGGCCCCGACAGCTCCCAAACCCGTGAACGCATCCATCACGCCCCAGACCGTGCCGAACAGTCCGATAAAAGGTGTTACAGAGCCAGTCGTCGCCAGCCAGGGCATATATTTTTCGGCCTTGCGCACCTCTTCGGCGGCAGCGAGCTGCATGCTGATGGTCACGGCGTTGAGGCTGGTGACCTTTCCGTGCGGATTCCCGCTGCGAATTTGGCTCTCCACTTCGCGGTATCCTGCACTATAAAGGGGCTCGAGCGGGGAACCGCCTGCACCCATCTGTTTCGGATCGGGGAGAATTTTATTCGAGCGGAAAATACGCAAGAACAAAACTGTCTGTTGATTCATTCGCGCGAACATGCGTGATTTTTGAAAAATGAGTGCCCAGGAGAACAGGGAGAAGCCCAACAGCATCAGAAGTACAACGCGAGCGACCCAGCCAGTCTGTGCCAGCAGCGTGCCGAGTTGACCCACGAACAGAAGAGCCCCTAATAGTCGAATTGTCTCCCCCTCAGAAAACAGATCGATGTTCCCAATCGCAAACTAGCATACGCCTCCAATGGGGTCAAACAATTACGGCTCAAGACGTGCCGGAAGGTACTGAGAAAGATAACGCATCGCAATACGATGTATGGCCTCACCTAAGGGTCCAGACCGCGCGCTCGAAGCCGCTTTGCCAATAAAGCAGAAAAGGACCCAACAGAGTTCACGGAGAGCACGGAAAACACAGAGACCGAAGAAGCATTCCAGTGTAGTTCGGTATATGCGGGACAGAGGACTCGTGCAGGCGGCAGCAAAGAAGACAAGCGCGCGAATGAGTACCATCTCCGCGGCAGACGAATCGAGTGTGGTAATATTTTAAACAGACCGAATGTCGCAATCATTTGATGTACGCCTCAACGATCTGACCGGCGCACGGCAGGAGGCGCCGAAGACTGCGCAGGAGCTTGCCAATTTGCCGGAGGACGGGCGCACATTTTATATCGAAACATTTGGCTGCCAGATGAACGTCCACGACTCCGAGAAAGTCTCGGGAGTGCTGCTCGGACGCGGCTACCGGCAGGTTGCGGACATCGAGGCAGCGAAGCTGGTGTTTTACAACACCTGCAGCATCCGGGAAAAGGCGGCGCAGAAGGTGTTCTCGCGCCTGGGAGAATTCCGGAAACACCCGAACCACGGAAAAGTCATCGGTGTTTTGGGATGCGTCGCACAGCAGGAAGGCGAAGAAATCTTTGAACGGGCGCCGTGGGTGAGCCTGGTGTGCGGGTCGGCGAGTTACAGCAAGCTGCCAGGACTTCTCGCGGAGCTCGAGGCAGGGAATCGCCGGGTAACCGGGCTCGACACCGATACGGACGAAACGTTTGAGACCGAAATGACGCGGCGCGACAATCCTTTCCGCGCCTACCTGACGATTATCGAAGGCTGCGACAAATCGTGTTCCTACTGCGTCGTCCCCTACACGCGAGGGCCGGAGCGCAGCCGTTCGAGCGCTTCGATTTTGGAAGAAGTTCGGAGACTCGCCGGCGCGGGCTACTCCGAAATTCAACTCCTGGGACAGACCGTGAACTCCTATCAAGACCCAACGCCACGGCGAATGACATTCGCGGAGCTTCTGGTTGCGGTAGCTGCGGTGCCAGGGATACGCCGCGTGCGGTTTACGACGTCCCACCCGCGGGATTTCGGGCGGGACATTGTCGAAGCGATTGATTGCGTACCCGCGCTGTGCGATCACGTGCATCTGCCCGCGCAATCCGGGTCGTCGCGTGTGCTGCGCGCCATGCAACGCACGTACACGCGGGAGGAGTATCTTGAGAAGATTGCGCTGATTCGCGCAGCCAGGCGTCCCATCAGCGTGACGTCCGACATCATCGTGGGGTTTCCGGGCGAGACGGAGCAAGATGTTGCGGAGACGCTCTCCTTGCTTGATGCCGCGCAGTACGATGGCGTGTATGCGTTTCAGTATTCACCGCGCCCGAACACTGCGTCGTTGCATATGGCGGATTCGATTCCGGAGGAAGAGAAGGGGCGGAGGCTGGCCATCGTGCAGGACCACCAGCGCGAAATCCAGATTGTCCGCAATAACGAGCTTGTCGGCCAGACGTTTGAGGTGCTCGTGGACGGAGCTTCCCGGCGCCCCGGCCAGTGGGCAGGTCGCAGTTCCAGCAACCGTATCCTAAATTTCTCTTCGCCGCACTCGGACCTTTTGGGACAATATGTTCATGTGCGCGTCACGCGCGCGAGTCCCAACAGTCTGGTCGGTGAGCAAGTCATCTGATTTTTTCGCGGGCTACAAGCGTAGCCCGCACCGGGCATCCGGGAGGCAGCGATGGAAGTGGAGATGAAGATCCGCGGACTCATGATGGACCCAGTCACAAACATGCCCATCGTTGTGCTTAAGGATGCCCAGGGGACTGCGGTGCTTCCCATCTGGGTGGGCATTTACGAAGCGAACGCGATCGCGCTTGAAATTGAAAAAGTGCAGACTCCGCGTCCGATGACGCACGATCTGTTGCGCAATGTTTTCCTGGGCCTTGACGTTCGCGTGCAGAAGGTGGTCGTCAACGATTTGAAGGACGACACTTTTTATGCACTCATCTGGGTGGAGCGCAACGGCGAGATCATGTCCATCGATTCGCGGCCCAGCGACGCCCTGGCGCTGGCTCTGCGCGTGGACTGCCCCATATTCGTCGAGGACGAAGTTCTGAAAAGCTCCAAGATCTCCAGCGCCATTTCCGAAAAATCCACCAGCGAAGAACTCCGCAAGTGGCTCGAAGGCCTCTCCGACGAGGACCTTGGACGCTACAAAATGTAGTTGTTGTGGCGGACCTCCCGGCCAGCAATCCGTCCTGTTAGGGTCTTCTTTTTTGGAATCGCTTTTTTGCTTGCACTCGCACGAACGGGCGAGTAGATTGGCATACGCTGAGGGCTGGGCGGGCAATCCCACAAGATTCGGGTGCGGGCTTTACTTGAAGCCCGCCAGAATGTTGTGCAAGGGTTGCTGCCTACGGAGGCTTTGCGCCCGTGCAGAAGTGCCCGGGCCGTCTATGACCGCCATCCTGACCATCGCCAATCAGAAGGGCGGCGTGGGGAAGACCACCACTGCCATCAATCTTGCTGCCGCCCTCTCCCTGCGAAAAAAGAAAACACTGCTAGTCGACCTCGACCCGCAGTCCAATTCCAGCATTGCCTTCTTCGAGTCCGCCGATATCCAGACGTCGATGTTCGATGTGCTGGGGGATCACCGCGCCGAAATGGCGAGTGTCATCAAGGCCTCGAAGAACCCGCTGCTGTCGGTCGCGCCCGCGCGGCTGGCCCTGGCGAAGCTGGAACAGCAGCTTGCCGGTCAGTTCGACGCGCCGTTCAAGTTGAAAGACGCGCTGGCGCCGGTCGTGAAGGACTACGATTACATCTTGATTGATACGCCGCCGGCTCTCGGTATCCTGACCGTGAACGCCATGGTGGCCTCGACGCACCTTCTGGTGCCGATACAGGCGGCGTACTTCGCCATCGAGGGCACCGACGACCTGCTCGAAACCTACGAGCGTATCCGGGCGCGGCCCAACCCGGCGCTCAAAGTTCTCGGCGTGCTCATCACGCTGTTTGACAAGCGCACAAACATCTCCCGCGACACACACGAGCAGATTCGCTCCGTGTTTGGCTCGGTGCTGTTCAAGACGCGAATCGGCAAGAACGTGCGTTTAGAGGAAAGCCCAGCGTACAAAGAAACAATCATGACGTTCGCGCCCAAGTCGCCCGGCGCGAAGGAGTACGGCAAGCTCGCCCTGGAGGTTATCCAACGTGTCGAACGTGTCGAAGAGAATCGGATTGCC
>JBGPXQ010000181.1:0-5496 GCA_041492805.1 Terriglobia bacterium
CCCTTTGGCGTTACAGGTTTTGAAACCGCGCTCGCGCTCGGACTCGAACTTGTGCACGCGGGAAAACTATCGCTGACGCGGCTGGTCGAGCTGTTCACCTCGGGTCCGGCGCGCGTGCTTGGCATGAAACGGTGCATCGCGGAAAATGAACCGGGCGATCTAACGATCTTCTCCACAGGCCACAATTGGACGTTCCACGCGGAAGAATCCGCCAGCAAGTCGCGCAATTCACCCTTCGACGGGAGGAGCTTTCGCGGCGCACCGATGGCCACTGTCGTCGCGGGACGTATCGCCTACCGAAGATAGATTAGCCACAGAGAAACAAAGGCACCGAGAAAAACTGGGCGAGAATTACTTCTGAAATCTGCAGCATGCCCGGTGAAATGGAATCCGTTTTCTTACTTTGTGTCTCCGTACCACTGTGGCGAATTGCGCCTAGCGCGAAGCGGGTTCTGCGGCGGGGTGCATGCCGTGTTGAGGAACTTCGTGGACACCGCGAGGCGGGGGCTCCTGGTGTATGCGGTAGAAATGGTCGAGCGGACCGGGGCCCTTGCCGATGGAAAATCCCTTCTCGATCGCTTTCGTCACGTAGGCCTTCGCGAGCAGGACGGCATCCCGCAGCGGACGCCCGCACGCGAGCTGCGCCGCGATAGCCGACGCAAAGGTGCAGCCCGAGCCGTGCGTGTTTTCAGTCTTTACGTGGTCGCCCCCGAGAGTGAGCACTTCCGTACCGTCAAAGAGCACGTCGATCGCTTTCTCCATGTGTCCGCCCTTGACGACCACAGCGTGCGCGCCGCGCTCGACGATTTTGCATGCGGCCGCTTCCATCGAAGCGTGATCTTTGATGGCGATCCCAGAAAGAACTTCGGCTTCCGCAATATTCGGCGTCACGACCGTTGCGCGCTTCAGCAGTTCTTCTGCCAGGTAGTTTACGCCCCCTGCATCGAGCAAGTCCGCCGTCCCAGAAGTCGACTTCATGATCGGATCGAGCACGACATTCGCGATACCTGCCCGATCCAAAAACTCGGCCACCACCACGGCGTTCCCGCGATGACCCAGCATGCCGATCTTGATCGCGGCAATTTTCACGTCTTCAAGGAGCGCATCCAATTGGGCGCGCAATTCCGCGGCCGGAATCACGTGCACGGATTTCACACCCTGGGTGGACTGCACCGTCAGCGCAGTGACTGCCGCGACTCCGTAACAATTATGCGCGGAGAAAGTTTTCAGGTCCGCTGCGATGCCCGCTCCGGCGGAAGGATCAAATCCGGCGATCGTCAATACGATCGGCGGCGCCGGGTTGTGATGATTCGACAAAGTGACAGTGCCCTCCGCGCTCGATGCTCCGCAGAAAACTGGGCCGGCTGCGCCCGATGTGCGCGCACGCCGGCAATCGAAATGTACGCGCGTGATGCGCCGAGCGCAAGAAAATTTTATTCTACGCGTTGCAGGTGTGCGATGCCAGCGTTCCATCATGTCCCGAACGGAGGAGAATGGAAGTGGAAGAGCCCTGCGGTTCGACCTAAGGGAATAGACCTCGGACCGTGGTGGCTTCGGCGACGCGGCCGACGGCAAGGATGTACGCTGCTGCACGGGGGGAAACGTGAAACTTGCGCATCGTCTCGTAGACGTCAGTAAACGCGCGCTTCATCACGAACTCGAGCTTCGAGTTGACTTCCTGAACCTGCCAGAAGAAACCCTGCAGGTCCTGCGCCCACTCGAAATAGCTGACGGTGACGCCGCCGGCGTTGGCGAGGATATCCGGCACGACGAACACGCCCTTGCGCGACAGCACTTCGTCGGCGTGCGGCGTGGTGGGCCCGTTGGCAGCTTCCGCCACGATCTTCGCTTTGATTTGGTCGGCGTTGTGCAGCGTGATGGCATTTTCGAGCGCCGCCGGAACCAGAATGTCACACTTGAGGGCAAGCAGTTCGTCGTTGGACATGCGTGACGCGCCGGGCATCCCGACCACTGTGCCGGAGCGCTCTTTGTAGCGGATGGCGCGCATCGGATCGATTCCGCGGGGGTTGTGCACGCCGCCGCGCGAATCACTGATCGCAACGATCTTTGCTTTTTTCTCGGCGAACAAACGCGCCACGGCTGAGCCGACGTTGCCGAAGCCCTGGATCGCGACCGTCGCGCCGCGCAGGGAAATTTTCTTGACCTTGCATGCCTCCTCGACAACATAGAGGCACCCGCGCCCCGTAGCGTCGATCCGCCCTTCGGAGCCGCCGATCGACACGGGCTTACCCGTCACGACACCCGGCGACGCGTGGCCCACGGTCATCGCGTAGGTGTCCATGATCCACGCCATCGTCTGCGCGTCGGTATATAGATCGGGCGCCGGGATGTCGACCTCGGGGCCGATGATGGGCTGAATTTCCGCCGCGTAGCGGCGCGTCATACGCTCCAACTCGCCCTTCGACATGCGCTTGGTGTCGCAGACGATGCCGCCCTTGGCCCCGCCATACGGCAGATTTACCGTCGCCGTTTTCCACGTCATCCACGCGGCAAGCGCCTTTACTTCGTCCAGAGTGACGTTGGGATGATAGCGGAGGCCACCCTTGGCTGGGCCGCGCGCAACGTTGTGCTGCACGCGGAAACCAGTGAAAACTTTCAATTGGCCGTTGTCCATCTTCGTCGGGATGGCGACTTCCATCACGCGCTTCGGCGTCCGCAGGATCTGCCGCAGGCCTGGGTCAAGCTTGAGATACTCCGCCGCCATATCGAACTGGATTTGCGCGATGCGGAACGGATTCAGATCTTCGCGCGGCGCCATCCGCGGAACGACAGGCTGGGGAATCGCTTTTAACACCGTGGCCATGGACGTTTCTCTCCTTGAGTGACGCGACTATGCGCTTGCCGCGCGATGCGATGATTGCTGGTACCGCGTCCGGCATTCTGCCGAACAGAAGTGTAAAATCTGGCCTGCTTGCTCCAAGGGAAACGAAATCTCAGGTGAGACATGCGTGCCGCACCACGGATCGCGATGCAAAGGAATCGCAGACCGGGAAACGTCCGGACCTGGAGCGGATACCGGCGTAGCGTTCCGCAGAAGCATGGCCACCAGCTTGCGTACCAGCCACGCCATCCCTCGGCCTGTCCACCGGTTTATTCGGTCTTGTAAACTCACCCGCCCGACGCTTTCCAGCGGCTCGTTGTGGCCCAGCCTGCCGCGCGTGTTCTCAAGACGCCTGCTTATTGCTGCGTCCAAGAACCAGGCCGGCCGTTGCCACTTGAATGATCAACAAATGCGCGCTTGCCGCGCGCGCTATAACCCGAGTGTAGTCAACCGGGAAAAGCGGTGTCAACCAAAGAACGCTCCTATTTTTCGGACAGTTGCCCGGTGGTGTGACGAAAATCTGGTTTGGGCGGAGACACATCCACATTCAACCTATTCATATCAAACCAGTTACATGGAACTCGCTGGAACGTCAGCCCCCTTAGGGCGGCTGTAAGCATTGGCAGGCGATTCCTTCGCGAAACCTCAACGGACCGCTCTTAGCGTTCTGAGAGTAAAGTCCGGCCGTATGTCATCATGAATCGCATTAATCCCTGTTCAAGCCTTTGCGGGAATTCGATCCGTGCCCACATAGGGCCGGAGAGCCTCCGGGATCAGGACCGATCCATCGGCCTGCTGATAGTTCTCCACGATGGCGAGCCACGTACGCCCCACGGCGAGCCCTGAACCATTGAGTGTGTGCACGAATTCGCTTTTGCCGCCCTTGGGCTTGCAGCGTATGCCGGAGCGGCGCGCCTGAAATGCTTCTGTATTCGAGCACGAAGAGATTTCCATAAACTCGTTGGCCGAAGGTAGCCACACTTCGATATCGTAGGTTTTCGATGACGCAAACCCCATATCACCCGTGCACAACTGCACGACGCGGTAGTGAAGACCGAGCTTTTGCAGGACGCGCTCGGCATCGGCAACCAAAGACTCCAGTTCTTCGTAACTTTGTTCCGGGCGCGTGAACTTGAACAACTCGACCTTCTGAAATTGGTGCTGGCGTTTGAGACCGCGCGTGTCCTTCCCAGCTGCGCCAGCCTCGGAGCGGAAGCACGCCGTCCAGGCGCATAGCTTGATGGGCAGCGCGGCGGCGTCGAGTGTTTCCTCGCGATAGAGACTGGTGAGCTCAACCTCCGCAGTCGGCGTCAGCCACAAGTCCGTGCCCTCCAGATGAAACATGTCTGCTGCGAATTTCGGCAACTGGCCTACGCCGGTCAGCGCCGCCGTATTCACGATAAAGGGCGGCAGAATTTCCGTGTAGCCGTGCGCGGCGTGCGTATCGAGAAAAAACGATGCCAGCGCGCGCTCCATCCGCGCCCCAAGCCCTCGATAGAGCGCGAACCGCGTGCTGGCAATCTTGGTGGCGCGCTGGAAGTCAAGAATCCCCGAGGCTTCCGCGATCTCCCAATGCGGCCGCGGCGTGAAGTCAAACTTCGGCGGCGCGCCCCACCGCCGCACCTCGACATTTGCGGCGGCGCCGTTGCCCACTGGCACGGAGCGGTGCGGCCGGTTGGGCACGGTCAGCATGAAATCCGTGAGGCGTGCGTCCAACACGGTGATGCGCTCATCGGCGATCTTAATTTCGTCCGAGACGCTTTTCATTTCTGCCAGCAACGCCGAAGCATCCTCGCCCGCCTTCTTGCGCCGCACAATTTCTTCGCTGGCTTTGTTCCGCTCGGCCTTCAACCGCTCGGCCGCAGTGATCCGCTCGCGGCGTTCATGATCGAGCGCGCGGAAGCCGTCGAAATCAATGGTGACGCCGCGATTCGCCGCCATCTGCTCGAATTCATTCAGGTGCTCGCGAAAATATCCCAAGTCATGCATGCGGAGAGAATACCTTAAGTGACGTGATTCGTGTCGAGAGTTGAAGAAAGTTGATAATTAATAGTTGACAGTCAAAAGCTAATGCAAAACCTGCTGAGTGCGCGATGGTTTTCCCTGCCACCTGTCACGTACAACGCGTCCCACCATTCAACTTTTGACTGTCGACTATTAATTTCTGCCGACGGCCTGGAGGCTACTGCTTGGAGACGCCATGCGCTGGCGCGCGCATTTGTCCTGTGCGAGGTGTGCTAGCATCTAAATGAGCTGACGATGCCGGACACAGTCCAACCAGAGGAGCTTTTCGGCAGGCCCCCGCGGCGGAGCCCGGAACAATTCGAATTCGTTCGCCATCGCGTCGACGGCCCGGTCGCCCGGCTCACGCTCAATCGTCCCGAACACAATTTATTGAATGAGTTGATGCTGCGGGAACTCGCGGACAGCATCGGGGCGCTGGCCGAAACGGCTTCGGTGAAGCTGATCGTCCTCGATGCGGCTGGAGGAGTATTTTCAGGGGGCGTGGATATCGGTGAGTACACGGCTGAGCGTGCGTTCTCGATGCTCGACGCGTTTCACGCTGCATGTATTGCCATGGTCGAAGCGACGCAGCCCGTCCTGGTGGTTGTGGATGGCCCGGCGATCGGTGGTGGCGCGGAGATTATTGCTTA
>JBGPXQ010000234.1:0-4314 GCA_041492805.1 Terriglobia bacterium
AGTTTCTCTTGACGAAGCCGAACACTTCTTGCACAATCGAGTTGCCAGCGTCGCTACGCTCCGAGGGTGTTCGGGTTCATCGTTTAATTTTGTCGGCCCTTATAAACACGTCTTCTGATTTTGGCCCTTGCGCGAATGCGCACAGTGTTCCAAAGAGCAGCACACACCAAATTTTGAGCATACGGTTCTTACAATTCTAATCCGTTTCACCGATGTCGCCCGGAAAGCCGGAATCGACGTTCCCATGATTAACGGCGGGACGAAGACGAAGAGATACGCATTCGAAAGTACGGGGAGCGTTGCGCTGATCGACTACGACCGTGACGGCGCGTCGACGAACTCCATGACCAGGTAGTCGGGACCGACGTCATGGAGCGTACAAATATGCGGATGATTCAGCGCCGCGATTGCCCGCGCTTCATGCGCAAAGCGCTCACTGAACTTCGCAGCGGAAATTTTGATGGCAACGACGCGGTCGAGCCGCGTGTCGCGCGCCTTCCACACCTGCCCCATACCGCCCGCGCCAATGCGCGAAAGAATTTCGTACGGTCCGAGTTTTGCGCCAGGCTTTAGTTCCATACGGTAGTGCGAGATGGTCTGGCCGATAAGGGAACCGATCTTCTCTTGGGCATTCTGGCCCTGCTCGCGGGCGAGTTCCCGTGCTGCCACCTCGATAGCTGGGCTCTCCAGGAAACTTCCGGCTTCTTGCTGCGCGGTTAACAAAGACTGGACTTCAGCCTCCAGTGCCTCGTCGCCCCCGCACGCCTGCCGTAGAAACCCCTCGCGTCGACCGAGAGGCTGTCGCAATACGGATTGCAGCAGGTTATCGACTTTTTGCCATCGCTCAGGATCCATCGGCGGCGCCGCCCGTTAGTTCGCGATAGAGCCAAGCCTTGGCCGTGCTCCAATCGCGCATCACGGTGACGGACGATACCTTGAGCACTTCCGTAGTCTCTTTCACACTGAGTCCACCAAAGAAACGCAGTTCCACCACCTGCACCTGTCGCTGGTCGATTCGCGCCAGCGTCTTCATCGCGTCATCGCACGCCACCAAGTCCGCGGTCCGATCGCTGCCAATCACCGCGGCGTTGTCCAAGGAAACGTGCTGCACTCTGCCTTCGCGTTTCAGGTTATGGCGCCGCACATGCTCAACGAGAATTCGCCCCATCGACTGCGCTGAAACTGGGAAGGAGCGTTCGTCATAGACGATGGGCGTCAGCCTGTCGAGCGCACCTCGATCCCTGTCACCCCAGACCCAGAGCAGGTTGCTCACCTCACCACAAGCTGGCGTCCTCACCTCACCCTGCCGTGTTGCGCTCCGCATTGTCCATTGCGGTGAATTATAGCGCCGTGTAAGGGTCAGTTCGAAATAAGTGGCGATCGCCATTGCGCCCAAGCCGATCACCAATAGCGAAAGCGAGTTCGGTTCTGGCACGCTTGAGACTACGGAAGTGATTTGAGGTGCGGCTATGTCAATCGGCGTGCCACCGGTTAAGGATGACCTGCGCAAAATCCAGAACCCGTCTTCCAGCCGGAATTTCTATTTTGGACTCCCGAGTCCTAATTCAGTATATAACCAGCTATTCGTGTGCTTGGCAATCTCATTCCTCCCCGATTACGGGGTGCTCGGAGACTGCTCGCATTCGGTCACTGCGGGTCGCATTCTGTGACGCTTGAGGATTACTCCCGTGACACGCCGTTCCACTCCCGGATGCATACGAGCGATGTTCTCAGTGCCAGATCACGAGTGGCCGACTTCCTGTTGGAGTGCTTGAGCACTTCCGGATTCACCACGCTCTGAGACATCTCACCGGAAAGGACCAGCGCGTGTGGGCGCAGACGCGGTTGCCTAGTGGACCGGCTGAACGGCGCATTCGATTTCATGAGTCACACGGTGGACGTCCGCGCCCCACGCCAATCGGAGGGCCGGTACAACATCCGCAACATCGGCTTCTTCCTGTGGCGGCTGCGCTCGTATCCGATGGAGAACGTGGTCGCCAGACAGGCAGCGCTGCCGTGGCAATACTACTTCAGCCCGCTGGGGAACCCGGCGCCTTTGTTCGCGCGCTTGAGGCGCGAGGGAGGCCAGGATCACGACGTGCTCAATCTCCTCCCGCGTCACTCCGGACTGCAAGGCGTTCCTCGTGGCCGAGTGGACCGCTCCTTCGTGGCGTAAGCCCACGGCCATCGCCAGTTTGACCAGGCCGCAGTCCACTATCATGGTCATGAAGGGCACCACGCAGCGACAGGTGATCTACAACAGCGACACCAAATGGATGTACGGCACCCAGGCAAACAACAAGCCCAGCTCGCTCGATGATCTGAAAGAAAACTGGTACGTGTCATCGGATGAATGCTTGGTCTGAAATCTGCGTTAACTGACATCTGAGCTGATGCGTCAAGAGGTAATCGCAGTGATTTTGCTAAAGCCGGCGCAATTTTTCCACTGGAGTTGCACAGATGAGAGGTTGCTGGCGCATCGTTGACGACGCGCCAGAGCTTGCCGATAGACTTCTTCGCTGTATGGCTTGTGGTCCTTCCAGCAACGAAACAGAATCCGAATCCACTTGAACGCCAGCGCCCTCAGGACCGTGTTTCGCGGCCTGCCCTTGGCACGTTGCTGCTCGTAATAGGCCTTCGCCCAGGCCGAGGAGCCGATGGAATGCGCCGCCCACTCATGAAACGTCTGGCGCACAAACTTGGGACACGCCCATCGCCAATGAACCCAACGCTGCTTTCCGCTACTCGCTAGCACCGGTGCAATTCCGCTGTAAGATTGCAGTTCGCTGGCGCTGTGGTAGCGGTCGCGCTGGGTGCCGAGAGCGGCGATCAGCCGTGGCGCCAAAACCGGACCAGCTCCCGGCAGAGAGTCTATGATCGCGAAATCCGGATGCTCCCGAGCCAGTGTTGCGATTTGTTCGTCATAGGAGAGAACCGCATCACGTACCGTGCGCACGATCCGCACCAAGGCCAACACCGCGGCCGAACAGGAACAGGTTACCGCCGCATCGTGGGTCGCGGGCATCGCCCGGCGAATTTCTTCCAGACGGCGATCGATGTTGTCGAGCTTACAACTGTGGCGCTGAATGAAGAACTTTCGCAAGGTTTCCGGCCTCGCCTTCTGCACTTTCTGCAAGCTGGGCCAACGTTCCAGGAATTCGCCAGCGATCGGCGAGGTGATCTCAGTGAACCAGTCGAGGACCTGAGGGAAATACATTTTTAGGTATGCTGTCAGACGATTGGAGCAGCGCGCTTTGTCACTGACGAATTTCCGTCGTGCTTCCACCAGAAACTGCAGAGTGCGCGTCTGCTCCGTATCTGGATTGAGGCGGCGCAATTTTTCACGATGGCGCACGAGTAGGTCGACCAACAGACCTGCATCCGAAGGATCGCTCTTGGCGCCGGACGGTCGGAAGCCCTTGCGGTAGTTGACCAGGGTGTTGGGGTGCACGGGAAATAGCACCAGGTGCGCATACTTGGTGAGCATGAACAGCAAGGATCCACGCGATTGCTCGAGTGCGACAGCGATAGGGCGGCCGCCGAATCGGCACGCCAGTTGAGCGGCCCAGGCTTCGACCGCTTCCGGCGTATGATCGAGATGGCCGGACTCCACGTCGGGATGAGTGGGGTGCTGCAGTGCCCAGGCATGCTTTTGATCTGCCCAGTCGATCCCCACAAATGCAGCAAAATCGGTTTCCTGTTTCTGGTTCGTGTCTACCATCTTCTTCAACGCTCCTATTTTGCGAATTCGATCGCAGGCAGGCTTTGCTCCACGAAAGGCATATAGTAAAGTCTGTCTGTGGTGACCAGACGACATCTGAGGATTCGTTCTGGAACAAAGCGCATCCCGCTGCTCGAAACTCAGTTAATGGACATCGAGATGTCACAGGGTGGCATTCGTAGCAGCGGGATGCCTGCGTCTTGTTCACACTGACACCATAGGTGCCAGGGAACAAATGCGAGATTTCCACAACCTTCAGGCCCGACGGCTGTGGAAATCTGAAAAACTGCAACATCGCTGTTGCAGCACACTTGACCGAGTTCGAGGCGGGGAATGCGTTTCAATTCGATGGCGTCTGGGTCGAACTCGTCCGGTTCTTAGCGGTTATCTGTGGAGCATTTATGCTACGCGGCCACAACTGGGCGCGCTGGCTTGCGCTCGCCTGGATCGCATTCCACGTAATCCTGAGCGGCTTTCATACGTTTCATGAGTTCGCCATCCACTGTCTGTTCTGTGCCGTGATCGCCTGGTTTCTTTTTCGTCCTGAGGCGGCGCGGTATTTTCGCGATGCGCAACTCGAACCAACATAAAAG
>JBGPXQ010000101.1:0-8391 GCA_041492805.1 Terriglobia bacterium
ACCCTTCAAAACCTCACGTTTGCAACCAAGACGAAGGAAGACAAAGCAGCCACGCGCGCCAGTTGGAATTGGCGCGAAGTGGCGGCATCGGCGCTGGTTCTCGTGTGCATTCTTGGAGCTTATTTGTACTTCCGAGGCTGAAACAATTCCGAGCCCCGTCGCGGCCGCTAATATTTGTGCATGGTTCCGCGAGCGTGCGGTTCCTTCCATTTCCATCAGCGCGCTTCAGGTATAGCGGCCGGATGCGCGGCGCTCGTAAGCGAGAGCTTCGAGAATTTTATCGGTGGTGAGCGGGCTATCCGCTGGGAGCGTCAGTTTGGGTTTGAGACGCCTCAGGATTTCGTCGGCCATGCGGAAACGCACGTCTGGTGCGAGATCGATGCGGCGGTTGAGATAGGAATCGATTAGCGCGCATTCCTCGAGCGAGAGCAGGCCGGCGCCGAGAGGAGGCAGTGCCGGGCCGGACGGCGCTTCCGCGGTCTGCCAGGCGGGTTTCAGGTCGGTGAAGGACGCTTCGCGAACGACGAGCGAACCAGCGACCAAGTCGCCCAGCCGCCTGTTTTCCCTGGTGAGGAGCGCGCTCACAATGCCGACCGCATAAAAGGCCGGCAGCCAGTCCACAATGCGCATGAGGTTGCGGGCGATCGATTCCGCGGCCGTCAGCGGGCGGCCAGAATCCTTGATCACGCGAATGCCAGCCTTGCGCTTGCCGGGAGTCTGTCCGTTCCAAACGATTTCAAATATCGCGAAATACCCAAAATAGAGAAAAAAGAAAAACAACACGAGAAGGGCGAAGCCCCACATGGCTGCTCCTGGCATAGCAGCGGAAATAACGCCAATCAGGATGCTTCCGCCGATGCCCACAACGAGGCCGACTAGCATTTGAATCAGCGTGTCTAGGGCGAGGGCAAGGAAGCGGCTGCCGACGCCTGCGATGGCAAAGTCGAGCGCCGTTTGCTCCGGCGTTTCGATGGTAAGCTTGTCGGCGAACGAACCGAGAGGGGCGCCGGCGCCGGGCTGGTTCGAGGACATGATATCCAATCGGTGGCTCGAAAAACGAAAACCCTATTGGGCGCGCCTCGAACAACTCGTACAGCGCTCCCGCCGGGGTGTTGCCGCGCTCAGCCACGTTGAATTGCAGGAACTGGGACTATTATATCGCCAAACGGCCTCGGATCTTGCTGCCGTGCGCGAAGACGCAACGACCCAGCAGCTAGCCGCATATTTGAACCAACTGCTCGGGCGCGGCCACAATTTGATTTACAGCGGGCACAAGCCCAAGGTTAGCGGACTCCTGCGGTTTTACGGAGAGACCTATCCACGGGTATTTCGCGAAACGCTCGCGCAGTCGCTTCTGGCGCTGGCGATATTTGCATTGACGGGGCTGGCAGCGTGGGTGGTGACAATCCACGATCCTGGATTCGCTCATCGCGTGCTCGGTCCACAAATGATGGAAACGATTGAGCAGCGCAAAATGTGGACCGATTCCATCGTAACGATCAAACCCGTCGCTTCCTCCGGCATCATGACTAACAACCTCACCGTGGCCTTCACCACGTTCGCCTTGGGAATCACCGCAGGCCTCGGAACGATTTGGATGATGATCGTGAACGGTTTGATGATTGGCGTGATTGGAGCGGCAACGTGGCGGGCAGGGATGGCGTTGCAATTGTGGAGCTTTGTTGCGCCGCATGGAGTGCTGGAGCTGCCGGCGATTTTCATCGCTGGAGGGGCGGGGTTGGAGATGGCGCGCGGACTGCTGTTTCCGGGGCTGCTGCCGCGACGGGAATCGCTGGCGAGAGCGGGGGGCCGTGGAGTGCGGTTGCTGTTGGGCACCATTCCGATGCTGGTAGTCGCGGGGGTGATCGAAGGTTTTTTTTCACCGAGCAGCGCTCCGGTGGCCATGAAATTCGCCTTAGCGTCGGTACTGTTTATTGCTTTACTGGCTTACCTATTCATGGTCGGCCGGCCTGAGAGGAAAATCTCTAAAGCAGGTTCCGCTCCTTGATGTCCAGATATTGATTCACCAGAGCACATGCCAGGAGACCGGGAACGAGCTCGAAGGCAAAGACCCCGCGCTGGCGAAGTCCGCGCAGACGCAGCTCGCGGCGATGAGCGATTTCGAGCGCGGCAGCATGACGGTACATCTCTTCGCGATTCTGCGGCGTGGTTTCGGCGAGGAGCGTCAGGTCTGGCTGATTCATCACACTGAAAACAACGAGATGCCGTTTGGTCATCTGCATGGCGTATTCGATGACTTCGGGCGTGGTGTGCGTTTCAGCAAAATCCGTAATCCAAACGACGAGACTGCGGCGGCTTTGTTCCTTGAGCAGGATGCGTGCCGCACGGGAATGATCAGCCTCGGAAGCTTCGCCGTGAACCTGTGCGAGGCAGTCAACGATCGTTCGCAGGTGCAGCGGGCCTCGGCCGGCCGCGACGTTGCACTGGATCGAGCGGCCGTAGGCGAGCAACCCGACGCGGTCGCCCGTTTGCGTGGCAACTTGCGCGAGTGATAGCGCAGCGTTCACGGCGTAGTCCAGCTTGGAGAGTCGCACCTCGCTTTGCCCGTGCTGGATTTTCGCGCGCAGCAGCCGGCCTGCATCCAACACGATCCAAATCGCTTGGCTACGCTCGATTTCAAAAACGCGCGTGGTGAGCTGATGGCGGCGGGCCGTGGCCGTCCAGCAGATATCTCGCAAGTCGTCCCCGTGACGGTAGTCCCGCAGACTTTCGAACTCACGGCCCTGCCCGCGCTGGCGCCGGCGCCGCTTTTCCATCTCCACCTGCCGACTGCGGATCAAATACAGGGCATGCTGGCGGGCCTGCTCGAGATCGGGCAGAACGCGCACGGTCTGCGAAATATCGGCGGACGCCCAGCGTTCGGCAAAACCAACCTTGGTTTGGTAGCGCAGAAACAGGCGGCCTAAGCGGACGTCGCCGCGTTCCCGCGGGAGAATCTGGTAACGCGTCCGCGCTTGGCCCAGGGCCCCAACGATGAGTTCGAGGGCAGGAGGAGCGATGCGAAGGGTAGCAGGCGTTTCGTCGGTCAGGTAACAGCGAATCGCAGCGCTGCCGAAGTTGCGAAGAGTGATTTGGACGTCGCACGGCGCGGCCAGCGAAGGCGGGTGCTCCCACAGGCGGCGAACTTCGATCTGCTGCGGCTTGGGCAGGCGCGACAGATCCGATACGAAGGCCACCATGGCGAGAAGGTCCCACAAGAACATCGCAGCGATCAGTTGAGGCGCCCACCACGCGGGGACGAGCCACAGCAAGCCCAAAAGCAACATCACGAAGAATCGCGGGCCGAAGCCAAATGGCAGCCGGCCCAGAGACCGCGCCCGCGCCCCCACTTCGGGTGGCACCAGCGGCCGCGGAGTGTTCATCGCCGCACCCTCATTTTGGCACCTCAACGGCGGCGATCACTTGGGCGATCACCTGGTCGGATGTGAGCCCTTCCAGGTCGGCTTCGGGCTTGAGCAAGACACGATGACGGAGAACCGGGAGCGCGGCTGCTTTCACGTCGTCAGGCAAGAGGTAGTCACGGCCGTCCATTCCGGCGAGCGCGCGCGCCACAAAGAAAAGTCCAACCGCGGCGCGAGGACTGGCGCCGAGAGAGATGGCCGGCCAATCGCGCGTGCGCCGCACCAGCGAAACCACGTAGGAATGGAGCGTCGGTTCGACGCGCACACTTTCAATTTCGCGGCGCGCCGCGGGAAGGGCCGCGGCATCGAGCGGTGTAATGGCGATTTTCTCGAGGCGCCGCGGATCGAAGCCTTTCTCGTACTGGGATAGAATTTGCATCTCTTCCTCGGCGGACGGATAGTTGACGCGAATCTTCAGGAGAAAGCGGTCGAGTTGTGCCTCTGGAAGCGGATAGGTTCCTTCGAATTCGATGGGATTTTGCGTGGCAAGAACGGTAAAATTTTCCGACAAAGGATGGCGCACGCCATCGATCGTCACCTGCCGCTCCTCCATGGCTTCGAGCAGCGCGGCCTGCGTGCGCGGGGAAGTGCGGTTGATTTCGTCGACGAGAAGGAGGTCAGTGAATACCGGACCGCGGTGCAGCGAGAAAGTGCTGTTACTCAGATTGAAGACGTTCGTTCCGGTGACGTCGGCGGGCATGAGGTCGGCCGTGCACTGAACGCGCTGAAAGCCGAGACCGCAGATGCGCGCCAGCGATTTCACGGCGAGCGTTTTGGCAAGGCCGGGGACGCCTTCTATTACCGCGTGGCCTCCGCAGACGAGAACAAGCAGAAGCTGATCGACGACTTCGCGCTGGCCGACAATGACCTTCGAGAGTTCACTGCGAACGTGCGTTGCGAGTGCGGAAAGGTGTTGCACGGTTAGGTCTTCTCCTGACGGGATTGTGCCCGAACGTTGAGCTTGGCTGCGTGCCGCTCCAATTTCTGAACTTGATCCAAGGCTTCGCGTGGCGAGAGCTTCACCATGCGGCTCGACGCTCCAGCTCGCTGGAGCAGATCAGCGAGCCCAGAGTCCTTCCAGCCGAGACGCTGCTCGGCAGCCTGCCCCAGCTCGGCATCAGGCGTGCTCGGCGACATCCCGAGTTGCCGGGTCAGCAAGAACCGCAAGCGCAGATAGGAGACGGACACAGCTGCGGACGCCGCTCCAGCCCGTTCGTACAAGCCGCCCAGCGTGTCGACGAATTCCAGCGGCGACAACCTCGAAGTGCCTGCAGGAACAAACACGGGCCCGCTTCGCCGGCTGAAGCTGAAGAGCACAGCCGCCCCCAGCACTCCCAATTGCAGGAGGCCCCACGCAAGCGAGGTCTTGCCAAAGTAACTCCAGAGCGAGCTGCGTTGCCCGTGAAAGTATTCATCCCAATAGATCTGATAAGGCTCGTCCGCGGACCAGTTCGCAACCGAGCTCAGAAAGAAAGCGAGATTGTCGTCACGCGTGATTCCCGCGTTGGTAAGGGGCGTCGACCCTGCCCACCAGAGAATCTCCCCATCGCCCAACTTCCAGCTGATTACTTCAGGCGACTCGGCTTCACCATATAGTGCGAGTTGAGATTCACTGAGCTTGCCCCAGGTGGCCTGCGGTTGAATCGTTACGTGCTGCGCGGCATGTGCGAGGCGGCTCGGAATGCTTGGTGAGAAAGATTTCCATTCAGGGTCCGGCGGAATGCGCGAAACATTCGCGTCCTCGAAAAACATGCTAACCATTTCCCCGGTGAAAAGCACATGACCGCCCTCTTCCACAAATTCGGTGAGCGCCTTCCGTTCCTTTTCGCTGGGCGGCCGCGTCGGTTCGGCGAGAATCAGCAGGGCTCTGCCTGCGTCTCGATTCAATTCCGTTGGCGGCTCTTCCCAGCGGCGAACCGGATAGTGAAGTTGCGAAAGCGTGAGGTAAGCGGCTTCAGCTCCCGCCGACTGCGCCGAATAGGTCGAAGGAATCGGAGAATTGAACTGTTCGCCCGGAGGGGAAACCACCGCGCTACCCGCCAACATCAGGACAAGAAGCCCTCCGCCGATGAGGAGAAGCTTACGGTCAGAGGCGGCTATTTCAACTGGCATCCGAGCGCCTCCAGTTGGCGAAGCGAATCGTGGAAATCTTCGGGCCCCGCGCCACAATTGGCGTACCAGATTCGCTCCAGCCGCGACGTCAGCGCCGCCAGCGGCTCGCGATGCGTCGGTCGCGGGGCGAGCTCGCCGGGAGATGGCTCGGCCACCAGTCGTAGGTATTCGCGGGGAGTCTTGGTGCGATCTCGGGGCACTACGCCGCTATCTTCAAGGCGCACAATTCCGGCCCAATATGCGGAATGAACCGCTTCTCGAAAATCGCCTCGGTTCGCCGCTTCGCGTGCCATGCGGATCCATTCTTGCCAGGTCCGGGACGCAACGACCGACCCGCTCGAAGCCAATGAATCCATGCGGTCTCCGCTCCCCAGGAAACGGATCAGCCAGAGCGCCACGCACCCCACTCCTCCGATCATGATCAGCCAGAACACAATTCTTCCGCCGATGGGATGCCGTCCGATACCACCGAAGAGTTTCATCAGCATGCGCTCGAGCCAAGCTGCCATGCGCTGGCGGAACAATTCCCAGGCTCCAGGGGGACGAACGCCCCTGAACTCCTGCCTGGCCAGAATACCGTTGAGTTCGGATCGCGCCTGGGTTGTACTCGCGGTCGCCGGAGCGGAGGAGGCTTCGACCTCGGCGGCCAGATGTTCGACCCACTCGAGTGCCTTTTCGCTGGAAAGCGCAGTGAGCTGGTTTCGGAAGGGCTCCGAAGAGATGGAGTAGGTTCGCTCCGGAGTGGAAACGGTCCAACGCTGGGGGAGAGAGTCGCGCAGTGCGGCCATTTCTTCCTTCGAGGGTTTACTCTGAAGTGTGCCCGCCAGACGGTGAAGTTCCGCAGCGAAAGACGCCGCATCGTAAACTGCGTTCGCTGAACTCAAGGCATTCGAGACCGTGCTCTGGGTCTGGCCGAATCCCGCGGAACTCCAGGGATTGCCCAGCAGAACCAGAGCGCAAAGGAGAAAACGATTCATCGCCACCTGTTTCGAGTAACGGTCTCTGCGTCCTGCGATTTCAGGAAAGCATAGTGGGGACGCCCCCGGTTCCAGATGAGAAGTTGCCGCTGGGATTCATCATCACCTGCAAATCGAAGGCTTCCTTACGCACCCGCAAGTCGTAGTAAAACACTGCAGTGGCAATCGTCAGGAATGGACCCACGAGAACAGCGGCGACAGCGTTTCCGACCTGGGCCAGGGCCGACCATATGCGCATCGCTCCTGGTTCCTTTGCAGTCAGACCGACCATGAAAAGGAACGGGAACATGAAGAGCGCGATGGCCGCATAGAGCAGGATGAAATAGAGCAGGAAAATAACAAAAGAGCGACCCGCACTGTCTTTGGTAAGTCTAAAGCTGCGTTCAAGCGAGGCCCGCGGCCCGAGGTCCTCCAGAAGGGCAGCCGGGACGCATGTGACTAGCCGGCAGGCCAGATAGATGCCCGGTATGATCAGAAAAATCGTCGCGCCCATGATCGCCAGGCCGTTCAACAGCGTCACGCCGAACAGGCTCCCGAGTTGGCCGCGCATCCGGCTGAGCGAAGCGCCAATCGTGGTGGTGCGCCCCAGATAAAGTTCAGAAACAGCAAAAACAGTCCCGCCCTGCGCGAAAAGGTATGCCACAAGGTAGATGACAACGCCCACGATCAACCCAACAAAACCAAAAGCCATCAATCCGCTGCCTGCTCGCGATTGCAGCTCCTGAACTGTCCGCTGCGTGGGTGGAGTTGGCAACTCGGTCAGCAACGTCTGCGCCAAATTCAATGCAAGAATCAAAAGATTGGGGATCGCAGTAATGCCAAGGAAAAGCAAGAAATTCCGCCGATAGAGCGAAAACGTTCGGTCGAGGATTTCGCCGAGCGACAACGGACGCAGATCCAAACCCGCCATGCAGGTCTCCTGCTCGATAGTGTTCTAGCGTTCTTGCCGCTGCACTTTATCATAGGGTTAAGAGAAAAGGCGAATCAGACGCGGATTAGATCACTGGCTTGCTAACGACGGCGTTTAATCCGCCTCAACCTTTCCATACCCCCCTCGTAGCCTCTGCGGGGTTGCAGATCAGGCTGGGTGCAGAGTGCGATAGGCCTGCAGACACCGCTGGGCGGTCTCCAGTTCGGGGAACCGGCTGCCTTCCTGCTCCAACAGGTAATATTCCACGCCTCCGGCGCTTTCGGCTGCTTCGAAAATGTTTTTCCAGTCGGCACGGCCTTCGCCGAACAGAACCGTGTACCTCTTCGCCGGTTCCGGTGACCAGTCCTTGAGATGCAGAGAGCGAATTCTGCCCGGATTCGCGCGAATCCAGGCCACCGGATCGGAACCGGCCTCCAGACACGTGCCCACATCCAATTGGAGCATGATCGATGGCTTCGTATTTCTTGCCAGGACTTCCATGGGGCGCTGGCCCTCAATGACGGTGAACTCCGGCTGGTGATTGTGATAACCCGCCTTCAACCCCGATGCCTCCAGTTTATCTGCCGCAGCATTTAGAGAATCGGCTACCGCCTTCCAACCGTCCAGTCCGGGTTTGGGATTCGACGAGGCCATCACCACATACTTGCTGCCCAGAATCAGGTTCATGTCGCGCGCCCTGCTGATGTTCTCCGCATTCAAATAGGCACTTTCGTTGTGCGTCGAGAAGCACCGGATGCCGAGGTCGCCCAGAAGCTTTCTCATCTGCTTGGTTTGACTCTCGGACCACTCAAAATAGGGCGCGTAGAATTCGACACCCTGATAACCCATCTGCGCGACGGCGCGCACCGTGCCCTCGGGATCTTTTTTCAATTCATCGCGGACGGAATAGAGTTCCAGGCCAGCCGGAATCGGTTTCGCGGCGCGAGCCGAAAGAGCCCACGGCAACATC
>JBGPXQ010000104.1:0-8300 GCA_041492805.1 Terriglobia bacterium
ACAGGGCCATGGGTATAACACCGCGGCAGTATGCCGACGCGATCCGCCTCGCGAGGCTGAAATCTCACTTACGAAAGGGAACCGACGTGACAACCTCACTGTACGAAGCAGGGTACGGCTCCGCCAGCCGCCTTTACGGACGCTCCGATGCGCAGCTTGGTATGACGCCTGCCACTTATCGCCAAGGCGGGCGAGGCATGCAGATTTCCTATGCGATTGCCGATTGCTCTCTGGGCCGCGTGCTTGTGGCCGCCACGGACCGCGGCGTCTCCGCCGTGTATCTTGGGGATAAGGACAAATCGTTGGCCGACGCGCTTCACAAAGAGTATCCGCGCGCTGAGATTCGCCGTAGTTCGGGAGAGCATTCGCAATGGCTGCGCGCTATTGTCCAGCACCTCGCTGATGCACAAACCCAGCTTGACCTGCCGACCGACGTGGTTGCCACCGCGTTCCAGCGCCGCGTCTGGGAGACGCTGCGCTCCATACCGTTCGGCGCGACACGTACCTACAGCGAAGTGGCGCGTCTGCTCGGACAGCCGACCGCGACGCGAGCCGTAGCGCGCGCGTGCGCCACCAATCCCACAGCGATCATCGTTCCCTGCCATCGCGTGATCCGCACTGACGGCTCACTCGGGGGCTACCGCGGGGGACTGCACCGTAAGAAGCTTCTATTGGAGCAGGAAATGCGTAATGCGACGGGTGCGGGCTCTAAGTGGAACCCGCCGGAAAAAGATGGAGCAGATTCCGCGAAACGAGGCAAGGCAGTTGCGGCAGCCCGCTAGTGTTTCTATCCTTGCGGTTTCACCCGGGAGGTGCCGCGCGGCCAGCGGGGCTTGAATTCCGAATCAGCGATCCGCACGTTGCGCGCGATGTTCTTGTACTGGATGATGAAATAGTCGCCGGAGCCTGTCTCGTAGAATTTCTGCTGCGCGGGGAGCCAAGTGGATTCGTCGATCCACAACTGGATTTTCGAAAGCTGGTTTCGAACACCATCTGATTTCGGCAGCAGCTCCAGCAATACGACCTTCCGATTGTCGAGCGTCTCTTCACCCTGCAAAGTCATCGAGTAACTCTTCTTCAGTTCTGAGCCCGACGTGCCGAAGCCGAGCAGCAGAAACTGATCCACGAGTGATTTTTTCTTCCCCAGATTGTATTCCTCGACGCGGTGAATTTTCGGGTTGTAGATGTAAAAATTATCGCCGTCACGGAGGATGGTTCGCGGATCCGGCTGCTTCAGTTCAATGCGCATCTTGTCGTCGCGCCGTACGAAGATTTGCCCGGATTCTGTGGACTTATCATTTACCACGACGGTCACTTTCGTTCGTTCAAGATCCGCCGTCAGGCTGTGGAACTCCCCTGCCTGTGTGTCGAGCTGCTTGAGCACGCTTTCGAGCGTCCAACTATTCTGCTGGGACGCGCCCCAGCAGGCACGTGCTGAAAACGTGGCGCCCGCAAAGGCCGCCAATAACACAACCATCGTTCGAACGACCCTTGACACCCTCATTCAGCCCACATCTCCTTGATCTGTCTGGAACAGATCCATTCCACTGTAATACGGATTCAAAACCGTGCGGTGATCGTACCACACTGCCTAAGATGCTCCGCGAGTCTCTGGGGTTACGCATTCCAGGGAAACGTCCGCCACGCACCCCAGCAATCCCCTTCCGCTAACAGAATTCGGGTCTCTTTCTGTATGATTGGCGTTCCGTGTTCCACCGCAAACAGTTTCGCCTGCGTCTGCCCTCCCGCACATTGAGACTCGGTGAGCGCACCCTGATCATGGGCGTGCTGAACGTTACGCCCGACAGTTTTTCCGACGGCGGAGCTTTCCCGGATCTGCAAGCGGGCGTCGCCCGGGCGCTGCAGTTGGAACGAGACGGGGCAGACATCCTCGACATCGGCGGAGAATCCACGCGCCCCGCAGCGGCGCATGTTTCCGCGAGCGACGAACTCTCGCGCATCCTGCCCGTCCTCGAAGCCCTGGGCGGAAAGCTGCGCATTCCGATTTCGGTGGATACTCAGAAGTCGGAAGTTGCCGAAGCTGCACTGGCCGCCGGGGCCGAAATTGTCAACGATATTTCGGCGTTGCGCACCGACCCGCGTATTGCCGAGGTCGCACGCCGCGCTCGCGCGCCTGTCATCCTGATGCATATGCGCGGCAGGCCCCGCACAATGCAACGAGGTCCGTTTGCCCGCAATGCGGTCCGCGACGTGATGACAGGACTCCGCGATGCCCTCAATAGGGCGAGGCGCGCGGGCCTCGCGAAATCGCAAATCCTGCTCGACCCCGGCATCGGATTTGGCAAAACCCATGAACAGAATTTCGAAATCCTTGCGCGGCTTCCCGAGTTCGCACGCCTCGGATGCCCAATCGTGATGGGAACATCGCGAAAAGCTTTCCTCGGCCAAGCACTGGCCCGGCCGGGAGAGCCGCCTCTACCCCCGAGCGAGCGATTGCTTGGCACTGCCGTCACAGCAACTGCGTCAATTCTCGGCGGCGCGCACATCATTCGCGTCCACGACGTCGCCGAAATCGCTCGTGTCGCCCGCGTGGCCGATGCAATTGTCGATTCTCAGGGTAAGTCGAGCGAACGGAAGCCGCGTTGATACGGCGGCTGCAGGCATGTTTTTGGTGGGCTATAATGTTTGTTTTGCGCGGGAACTGAGGACCGAGAGGGCCGTACGGGGAGCAGCATGCGCTGGAACAAGATTTGCGTTGCCATCTTGCCGTTGTCTTTCCTCATAGCGTTTCTTCCCGCTGTGGCGCAGTCGCCTTCCGCGCAACCCGATCCGCTCGCGCGCATCCGCGCGGCGGCGCAGGGAAATGCACCGGCGTGCTCAGCTACAGGCGAAAACCTCTGCGAACAAGTCGCTCCGAAGATTATCGAGAATGCGATGGGAGAATCGCCGCTCGCGGGAAATCTCCGCCGCCTGACGGATGAGATTGGGGGACGCATGAGCGGCACGCCAGCGGCGGCACGCGCCGTTGCCTGGGGCGTGGCCGCGTTTCGCGATGCGGGTGTTGACGTCCACATCGAGAAATACACAATCCCAGTGACTTGGTCGGAAGGAGCCTCGCACCTGGAGGTTCTTTCCCCGGCACCATTTCCAGTGCATCTGGTTTCGGTCGCGTGGGCGCCTGCCACACCAGCGGGTGGCGTTGAGGCCAGCGTGATTTTCGCCGGGCAAGGCGCCGAAGCCGACTTCGCGCGGCTGGGATCCTCAGCCAAAGGCGCAATTCTCCTGGTTCATTCAGAGCTGTTGAGAACGTGGGACGATCTCTTCCAGGAATATATGAAAGCGCCGGGTATTATCCAACGAGCGAAAGGCGCAGGCGCTACGGCGATCCTGTGGATGTCCACGCGCGAACGAATGCTCCTCTACCGGCACGGTAACACTTTCATTGGACAGATTGATGCTTTTCCGCAGGCAATTCTTGCGCGCGAAGACGCGCTGCGGCTCGAACATTTCCTTGCAGCAGGCCAGAGCGTTCGTGTCCGCCTCGACCTCCCGAACCGCATTGGCGGCCCGGCCGAACAGGAAAACGTCATCGCGGAAATTAAGGGTCGGGAGAAGCCGGACGAATGGGTGCTGCTGGGAGCGCACCTAGATTCCTGGGAACTGGGCACCG
Source organism: Terriglobia bacterium (assembly GCA_041492805.1). GTDB lineage: Bacteria > Acidobacteriota > Terriglobia > Acidiferrales > UBA7541 > Palsa-360. The sequence continues at coordinate 3,632 of JBGPXQ010000104.1, forward strand.
GTGCGCTTGACAACGGCTGCAACGCCGCGCTGGTGATCGAAGCGGCACGCGACATCCAGCGGACCGGAATCCGGCCGCGCCGCTCGATTCGCTTCGCACTCTTTACGGGCGAGGAGCAGGGCATGCTCGGCTCGTGGGCGTACGCACGCGCGCATCGTGCGGAACTCGACCGCGCGCGCGCCGTGGTCGTCTTCGATGAAGGGATTGGCCGGGTGCCGGGATACATGCTTAACGGCAGGCCCGAAATTGAAGCGGGAGTGCGGGAAGCTCTGAAACCGTTGGAATCTTGGGGTGTCACCCAACACGTCCTCGATGCGCCGCTCGGAACTGATAATTTCGATTTCCTCGTGGAAGGCGTGCCCACCCTGATCGCTAATCAGGAAGAAGCCAACTACCTGCCAAATTATCACGCCGCTTCTGACACATTCGATAAGGTCGACATCCTTCAACTGAAGATCAACACGGCGATTGCAGCCGTCACGGCGTTCGGGATTGCCGAGCGCGTGGCGCCGCTTGCACCGCGGCAATCTCGCGCCGAAGTCGAGGTCTTGTTAAAAAAATCGGGGCTGGACCAGCAGATGAAGATCGCGGGCCTCTGGCCGCTCTGGCAGTCAGGTGAGCGCGGACGTCTACCCTAAATCCGCAGTGCCGCAAGCACTGCGTCGCGAAGTTCTAGTATGCCGCTGACCTGCAAGAATGGACGCCGGATGCCTCAGAAAGTTTATTGCGTGGAATCGCGCTGCCGCGCTTAGCCAGCGGGGCCGGGACCTGTGCGTTCACTTTTCAGCTTGCGCCCAGAGAGTTACGCCTGTCAGTTGTGCTTCTCTGGAGAAGTAGCCTGGGGCAGGGCGATGATCCACTGGTTCAACTCCCCAGGTCGCAGTTCTGGAAGAAAGTGGCGCCACCAGGCGTTGCGTACTACGAGCGTGCTGTAGTTTGCGGCCTGCAGGATCTCGAGACATTTGGCCTGAAGCGCGTTCGAATGAACCTCAATAATCCAGCGCGTCTCAGACGAGTGCAGCAAGGTTTGTGCGCCCTCGAGCAAAGAGACTTCTCCCCCATCGATGTCCACTTTGACCAGACACGGTTGGTTAATACGCTCTGCGAAGGAATCAAGTGTTGCTTGCTGTCCGTTGGCCGCAGCGCCCACACTCTTCGGCACGATTTCGAGACGGGGATTCTCGTCTAAACCGTTCAAGGCAAGGTTGCTGTTCAATTGCCGTACGCAGTCAACAGAAGGCTCAAAGGCAAAGACTCTCTCGGCTGGCGTTTTGGCCAAGAAATAGAGTGTGTACATGCCGTCACTGGCGCCCACGTCTAACGCCGTGCGAATTCCACCGGACAACCGGCGAAACCACCCGTACAATTCTCTCTCCTGCAGCCCCAGCCAGCGCTGCGTGTGGTGTGCGAAGTCCAGCTCCACCGTAAGGCCCGCGAGCAAACCGCTTCGAATCATCCGAGGGGCCAGGCCGGAGGGAAAAAGAGACCTCTTGAGGTGATATTTCAAGCCGTGGCTTTCCAGCTGACCGGTTCTCATATTCTTGCCCCTGACTCCGAGCGTAGAGCGATCTTATTTCCCGCAGCTTTCTACAAGCGGGCGAACGTCGCTGTGTCCCTTGCGATTCAAAGCTTCGGCAAAGATGGCACGTATCTGCTCGCCATTGCGATCCCAAGTGTACTTTTTAGCGGTGAGCGACGCCTGCTCTGCTAGACGCTGACGCAGGACGGGTTCCTCGTAGAGCCTGCGAATTCTCGCGGCCAAACCGGCCACATCGTTCGGATCTTGGATAATCAGCCCATCCGCACCATCAGTCATGATTTCAGCCGTACCATTGGTTGCAGAGGTAATCACGGGCAAGCCGCAAGCCATCGCCTCAGCCGGAGGTTGTGCGAACGTATCTTCGAGCGATGGCCCAACGTATACATCCGCCGCAGCATAATACCATTGCACATCCGCTCGGGAAGGCAGGAACATGACCCTCCCTTGTAAGCCCAGCTCTCGGATGCGCGCCTGATATGGAATCGCGTCATCCTTGCCGGCCACCAGCAAAACAAGCGGTAAGTCTTGCAGTTGTGCGAGCGATTCGATCAGTGGCACGAGGCCTTTCTTCTTCCAGTCGTTGCCGACTAGAAGAAGAACGAATTTATCGTCTCCCACTCCCAGATGCTCGCGAACCTGCACGCGGTTTCTCAGCCTCGATTCCATGTTGAAAATCTGGTGGTCGAGGCCAATGTATACGACCGGCAAAGCGTCGTCCCGTCCATAAAAATGCTTCAGATCGGCTGCCGTCTTCCGAGCGATCAGAATCAAGCCAGTCTTTGGATTCGTATACATGCGCCGCTCGAGGAAAATGATCAATTTGTAGTAGAGCCGCCGATGAAGCAGCCGTGGCCAAAACCGAAGGGGATTGCCCAGCAACCTGAGCTCCGGCTCCACCTGGCGAAAAAACTCTGCAAAAACGATGTGCACCGAAACGAGATCGGCATCTAAACAATTCGTACCTGCAGTGTAAACGATATCGTGACGAAGACCGCGGAAGCGCGCGTCCCACCAGCGCCACAAATGGTTGGCCGCGAACCACCAGAGAAAGTTGACGAGATGGGGCCCCGGGATTCGGGGTATCCGGTGCCATTTCATCCGTGTAAGGTCGATGTCTTCAACACGCTGGCTGTAAATGTGGATCTCATACTCTTGCGGAAGCCGCGAAACCCATTCGGCGATGCGCCGTTCGGTTCCATGCCGCTTATCAATGAACGGCGAAACAATCGCAATGCGAGCTGGGGGCATGATTCAGACTACTCCTTAGGGGCTGACATTCATGATCTCGCACCAGCGCTCGAGGACGAACAAGCTCCATACGCGTGACCACCCGACGGAAGCCTCCGACCGCTCATACCGGCGCCAGAGATCATCCACCGCTCCGAAGCTCAGGACCTGCAGTCTGCGGAGTCGCTGCTGTGAGAACGCTTCCTGCATCGTGCTATGCAGATCCCGTGTGATCCATCTCTTGAAAGGAAACGTGAACGTCCGCTTCCGGCGCGTTTCCAAATCTTCCAGAAGAACCTTTGGAAGAAAATATTTTGCAGCCTCGAGCAGAAGACGCTTCTGGTGGATGCGGGTTGCCGACGGCACGGGAAGCAGAAATTCGACCAAACGATGGTCGAGAAAGACCGGGCGGACCTCGATGCTGTGCGCCATGCTCGTGGCATCGAGATCACGCAGCAGGCGCGGCTCCAGGTGCGTGTGAATGTCCATGAAGGCAAGGCGCTCGAGGAGATCCTCATGTTCGACAAGTCTTGACCAGTAGGCAAGATGGTGCTCCGCTTCGGCGTGATGGCCGTTTTGGCCCAGCGCGGGCGAGAGCAGACCTGCGACATCGCGGTCCAGGAAGAGGAACTTGACTGCCATTTGCGAGGCGACAAATGGATCGTCCGCCCCGATCAAATAAGAGAGTTTGCGCCATCGAAACGGCAACGCCGGCTGGTCCAAGATACGGCCGAATAATGCGGCTGGCAACGGGCGCGCCCAGCGAGCGACCTTCGTGAAGCGTTTGAACCAGGGAAGCGAATCGTAGCCACCAAACAATTCATCGGCGCCCTGCCCGGAGAGAGCGACCTTGAATCCCGCCTCGGCCGCAAGCTTTGAAATCCAGTAGGAATTCAGGCCATCCACACTGGGCTGATCGAGGGCCCAGATGGCGTGGTCGAGATCGGCGGCCACGCGGCTCGCGTCGAGAGTGACGACTTGATGCGGGATATCGAGCGCGCGGGCGGTCCGGCGGCTGAGCTCGGTTTCATCGAATTCAGCTTCGCCGAATCCAACGGTCATGGCAGAGAGATTCTGGGCCCCTGCTTTCCGGGCCGCAGCAGCCAGGCAAGCGGAGTCTGTTCCTCCACTCAAGAACATCAGGACTGGAACGTCCGAGACCAGATGGTTCCGCATAGCATCAAGCAGAACATCAGCGAGGCTGGCAGCAAGTTGTTCAGGTGGAGGCGTGGAGGAGGCGTGCGGATCCAGCGTCCAATAGGCTTCCGTGCGCCATTTCCCATCGTGCCACACTCCGATGTGGCCCGGCTCGAGGGGAGTGACCCCGCGAATAGCGGTCCAAGGCGGAGGGATGTGACCGAGTTGAAGAAACGCCCGCAGGCCCGCCGGATCCAGTTGCCTGGGTACCAGGCCGGAGGCGAGAAGCGTCTTGATCTCCGACGCGAAGACCAACTGGTTTGCGGAACGATACAAATAAAGAGGCTTGATGCCCAGCCGGTCGCGCGCCAGAACCAGCTTCCGTGCGCGGATGTCCCAGATAGCAAAGGCGAACATGCCACGGATCTTCTCGACACAACGCTCCCCATATTCCTGGTAGAGGTGGAGAACAACTTCAGTGTCGCTCGTGGAGTGAAACTGATGGCCGCGCTGCTCCAGTTCTGCACGGAGCTCGGCGGCATTGTAGCTTTCACCGTTATACGTGATCCAGAGCTGGCCGTCGGCGCTGGACATCGGCTGACGGCCGCGTTCGCTGAGGTCGATGATGGCAAGACGTGCGTTGACGAGCAGGCACGGCCCCAGGCATTGCACTCCCTGACTATCAGGACCGCGATGCGACATGGCCAGCGCCATGCGCTCGGCCATCGGGTACAACGCCTCTACCGAACCCGGCGTCGCGATCCC
>JBGPXQ010000004.1:0-18637 GCA_041492805.1 Terriglobia bacterium
AACCAACGTCCCTGTGGATGCCATACCGCTCTGGACTTGTTGCGAAACCTGGCCAAGTTGTTGCGTGACCGCTTGGCTCAGTTGGCCGAGTTGGGCCGTGAGACCCTGCGCCTGTGTCGCGAGCAGATTCTGGATTTCCTGTCGAAGCGCAGAAGTCTCTCTCTCCGTGCGCCGCTGCGCCCACCTTGCCGCCGTCCAGGTCGTTACGGCTGCTGCCAAGACCGCGATTGCGACGATTACGCTCCAATGCATCCTGCCCTCACGATCCTCGTGCATCCCATGGGGACTCTTGTGCGACGCCACTTTATCGCGTTTCGGCCTGCGTGGCTACGCGCCGGGATTGCGCATCTTCAGGAGGGAGGGATTTCGTGGACGATCGAATGCGTGGAAAAAATACGAGTGGAAATCTATTGAAGCAACTGCGTCACCAGGCGTCTCAGCCGTTCGCGATCTTCCGCTTTCATGTGTACAAATTCCACGCCGATTCCGCTGGTTGAGACGTTGCGCACCACCGCAGTGGATTCAATTCGTCGCAGCCCGGCACGGATCTCCACGCGCAACGACTCACCCACAGTGAGCCGCCTTTCGGATTCCAGGAACGCCCCGCCCAGACTGACGACTCGCAAGCGCGCTGCGCCGCCACGCGTTCCCACGATGGCTGCCGAAAGCGGTGTCGGGAGATGCGCGCGGAGATATCGCCGGGGGCGTGCGTGCGCCAGGCTGGACTTGGAGAGCGCTTTCTCAGCGGTGCGCGTGCGGGCTGAGGATGGACGGTTTTCGAGTAGCCCGAGGGCTTCTTCGGCCGCCGCACGCAATGCGGCGGGCTCACTGTGCGCCAGTCCGCTGCGATCCCTCACGATCCGCAGCAAGAGTGGAACTGCTTCGGCCACGCGCATTCTGCCGAGCGCTTCGGCCGCTTTGATGCGGAAATAAATGTCACGCAGCCCCGGATATTCCCCTGCGGTCACCTTCAGCAACAATGGTATGGCGGATGTCTCGTTCGCGGACCCGAGATGATCGATCATGCAGGGAACGACCATGGCGTGAGCTTCCGCAACCGTGGCCAGAAACGCCTTTGCGAAAGCCGCAACTACCGGCGGATTTGTCCACCGCGCGAGTTCGCTGACGGCAAGATCCTGCAAACTCCATTCCCAGCTTGGCAGTGCGCGAGGTAAAGCGCCTGCCAGACGCTTCGGATCGGCGGATGCGAGGAGGTGAATTGCGGTTGCAATGCGTTGGCGGCGCGGTTCATACAGCCGCGACTCCAGGGCGCCGAGCACCGGCTCACCTGTTCCGTGAACCAATCGCACCATCGCAGGGAGGGAATACATTCCGTCAGGCGCAGTCAGCAGAAGGCCGAAGCGGTCAATCAGGCGATCCGGACATCTCCGCAGCAGGCGGGGGATCACAGGATTGAGTGGGCTGTTTGCCAGGGCTTCGTCCACCAAGTATAGCCACTGCTCATCGCTGAGTATGCGTCCAACTAACGTGGAGATATGCGCGTGTTCGTCATCCCTCGGTGAGGACTCAAGTGTTTCGAGCATTCGCTCAAACTCGGCGTATTCGCGCTTTGCTAGCGACACTCGCGCCATGTTTTCGACAACAGCCGACAGCAGTCCTGCAATCCCCGGTGAAGTTTCCAGCAGCAGCGCATGCACGATTCCCCGGCCGAAATCGGATACCGCGGGATGCGGCCACAGACGCTCGATCTGCGGTGCAAGCTCTGCCAGTCCGGCGGCCACGGTCCGCCGTGCCTTGCCTTCTTCCGATTCCAGGCAATGCGCATAGGCCAGCAGCACAACGCGCCCTTCGCGTCCTGCCGCCTCGGATTTCTTATTTTCCGCTGCCAGGGCCAGCGGCTCCAGAAATTTTGCCACCACGGCTGCCGGCACGCACCAGGCATCGCGACTGCGCAACGTCTTAGCTTTTTCGCGAGCTGGCAGCGTGTTCCAGAATCTTTCGCACAGAGCGGCCACGCGCGTCTCGTTGTGCTGAGCGCTGCCGAACCGGACGGTGCCGGCGTTCAGGGCCTCGTTTCGCACTTGGTCGAGCTGGACCAGCAATGGCGCAAGTCCAGGCGGCGTCGCACGGCCCGCCTCGAACTCCTGTTTCACGAAGGCAAGCATCAGTGCATCGGTCAGGCGTCCAAGATATGGCTCAAGGGTTTCGCCTTCGCGCGGCTTCACGTTCGAAACGCCGTACACGACAAGTGACACCGCGTAGCGATCGCTGCCCGAAAGGACCGAATGAGTCCACCGCGCTGCCTCCTCGGCTGAAGTTTGCGAATCCGAATCACGCGGCGGGGCGAGTTTTCCAAGAATCCGCACCGTTGCCGCCACCTGTTCGAAGGTTGCCGCCGGTTGCGCAATCTTTGCGCGCGACTGAGAAGAACGTTGTGGGGCATCATCATAGGCGAGCACCGCTGACACAAGACTCGCTAGCAACAACGAATCGCGCCTCTCGGTCGGAACATTTAGACGGATTCCAATCATTCGTTGTTCCCGGAGCCACTTGTCCCAAGTTTTTCGCGAAGCCGTATCGCCGGGCGTCGCACTCCGCGGGACTAGACTAATCTCGTGCGCCAACAGATCGAGTTCGCCGACGTTGATCTGTGAAGAGAACAGAAGTGAACAAATCCCGCTGCGCAACAGTTCTTCCGCCAGGGACCGCAACTCGCCGCGCGGATCATTCAGTAATTCGCCGGCTTTCATGTCATACCGCGGCAAAATGATGCCGTTACGCTCCACGGCGAAGACCAGGGGAGACTGCGAGGCAAGCACCACACGAAGCTGTTGCTCCGTGGATGCCAGAATTTCCATAAGACGGGGATGATTTCGATGGTAGAGCCGGGCTGCACCGACCAGCACTCGGAACTGACGCAGGAAACTGATCGCCGCTGCGTCGCCGCTCGATACAGCCGTACGTCCCTGCGCCACACCTCTGCGTGAGTTTTCTTCGCGCAGGGAAGCAACTGGAGTCGCCACCACGACCGGCACTACTTCGTTCGATGAGAGACTCGTGTTGGCGAACACTTTCATTCCTGTCAAAGCTCCCTTTTTCTCAACGGGACGAAGTATCGAGTGCGCATGAATCACCATACTTCTTGTGACACGTAGCGACGGCGGAGAATCCAGAAAGGGGCCCGCTAGTCACAATTTGTTCTTCCCAAAGGATGAATCTTCCTAAATTGAGAGCAAGCCGCCTTCCGCCAGCATGCGCGCCTAGGTTATTGAAATAAAGGGAATTGGTAGGTCGGGGATGCCTATCAATTAACCTTCGGATAGGCTGCGTGTAGGAAAGTTACAAGCACGGGAGCCTGATGCTCTATTGGGAAGTCCACCCCGACCGTTTGGAATGTGTTTACCATGGATCCTGCAGATCCGTATTTCCCTGTATTGTGCAGGATTTATTGCTGGCCGAGGAGTTCGGTGAACTGAATATTTTGCCGCGCTTGAACCAGGACCAACCGGCGCGCCCTGGCTAATCCGCGAACCGATAACAGAACTTCGTGCTCACCTTGTGACATCTCCACTCGCGCTGGAGTCCGCAGCCCTGTATCGGTACCGTCCACGAGAATTTCGGCGCCTTGAGGCTCCGAGCGGATCCATACCCAGCCGACGTCCGCCGCTCTCGCACTCCCTTTCAGTTCGTCGGCATATCCGATATCGTCAATCACGCGGACTCCCGCGGGTACATTGTGCAGAAGAGTAAGCAACTTGCCGTGCTCGCGCGGGGTCAATTGCCCGGAAAGAGTAAGCGTGTTTCCAGTTACTAGCATTTTCACTTTGCCTGCCAGCGAAATGCCCTCCAGCTCCGATCCTAAATTTGATTTTAGTGAATTGGCCGCAAGCGTCCCGGGAAGGCCCGCAGGCTTTTGCGGCGGGATTGGTTTTTCCACAACGGCGGGTGCCGCAACCGGCTCCGGGACCTTGGCGGAAGCTTTCGGAGCGACCAGCTGCGTTGGTGCAGGGTCTTCCTCTGCGGCCGCTGGCGCAGCCTTTTGGGTAAGCGGAGCAGCCTGAGACGAGTCATCGGGTTTCAAGTCGGGCGCCCCAGAGTTCGCCGTCGGAATCACAGGTGAAGCTTTCGCTGGAGTTGCCGGCATGTCCGCTGGCTGATGCATGCGCTGCCATATGTCCAATAGGGGAGGCCAGACGCGATAGCCGGCATATCCGATGATGCCGAGCAGAATGAGAGACAACATGAGGGTCCCGCGTGTTTTTGCAGTCCCATGGTTCTCTTCGAGGATCGCTGGAACGGGCCTTACAGGCGCTTCCGCCGCACTTGCACGCGAGTTCGAAGGGGCTAAGGGAGTTCGAATCGACGGCGCGGTTGCGCGCGCCCCTGCCCCGGCCATGAGATTGTTCGGGGCAGACATCCTTACCGTTGTGTCCGGGTTCACGAGATCGTGATAATTTTTCAGGGCGTCCAGCAATTCGTGGCAATTTTGAAATCGCGCCGACGGATTCTTCGCCAGGGCGTGTGTAATGACCGCAGAGAGTCCCGGATGAATCGAGGAGTCGAGCGAGCGCGGCGGAATCGGTTCTTCGTTGATGATCTTATAGATGACGGTCGTAATGTTCTGTCCGGGGAATGGTTTCTCGCCGGTCATCAATTCGTACAGGATCACGCCCAGGGAAAAAATATCCGAGCGCCCGTCAACCGGTTTGCCCTTCACCTGCTCGGGCGACATGTATGACGGCGTTCCCATGACATGTGCGGTCTGCGCCGTGCCGAACTGGAGGATTTTTGCCGTGCCGAAATCGGTGATCTTGACCGTGTCGTCGGCGGTCAGCATCAGGTTCGCCGGCTTGATGTCGCGGTGGACGACGTTGCGCTGATGCGCGAAATCAAGCGCCGAACAGACTTGTTCCATCAGCTTCATGGTTCGTGACAGCGGAAACAATTGGCGCGCGTCGAGCATCGTCTGCAGGCTCCGCCCCTCCACCAGCTCCATCGTGATGTAGAAGATGCCGTCTTCCTCGCCTGCGTCGTAGACCACGACGATATTCGGATGCGTCAAAAGCCCCGCTGCGCGCGCTTCGGTCTGGAAGCGGCCGATCAGTTCCTCGCGCGACATTCCTGTTCCCGCTTCCGACAGGTGCATTGTCTTAACCGCGACGTCTCTCCCGATTACCGGATCGTGCGCGCGATAGACCACACCCATGGCGCCGCGGCCCAATTCTTCACGGAGTTCGTAACGTCCTGCCTTGGTTATGGTGGGCACAGTTGTCTTGACGCGCGGGCGCGCTGGGATCGCCCTGAGAACCGAATGGGCCGGTCAGCAGGGACGGCATCGATGGAACTGGCGCAAACCATTCAGATGCTTATGACATATCGGCGCTGGGGCTCTCATTGCCGCAGGGGAACCGCCGGAACCAGGCATTCTTCAAGATTTAACATAGCCTCCGGCGGTGGGAGCGTCAACGAGATCGAGGGACAGTGTTCCGCAGCAGCAACGGCAAACCCAAGACACACGCGATCAGGCGCGAGCCATGGAGTCCATGTGGGGAAACCGAAAATGAACGAACTTGCGGATCGCCTGCGTACAACCAATTCTCCCGCTATCCGTGCTTTCAGTACCACGACTGTGCATGTCGCAAATCTCATGCAACAGCTTCACGGCGTTCAAATCCAACGGTTAACGCGATTGCTGCCCAGCGATGATCCGGGTGCTTCGTTTCGAAGCGCGACCATTTCAGCAGCCGGCGCAGGCTCGGTCGAAGCAACGCCCACGGAGATATGTTGTAAGCCCGCTATTTAATGTCTTGCACCGCGGCCATTTCAGATGGGGTACGAAGTCGTAAATAACCCACTTTGAATAAGTTCTCCGCACCATACCAGATCCGTCCCTTAGAATCTTCCCAGAGATCCCTTGTACTTCTCTCTGCATAGGGCGAAGGATACTCGGTGAACTTGCCGGTTTTGGGGTCCAACCGTCCAGTGACATCGGTGTAGAACGACGTATACCAAATGTTGTCATTGTGATCGATCCCCATTCCGTACGGCGTCGCCGTCGGGCCCGGGATTTTATAGAGCTTGAACGTTTCGGTCTTGGGATCAAACCGCGTCAAATTACCACCGAAATAATCCGCGCACCATACGTATCCTTGAGAGTCAACTTTCACTCGCCGCGGCGCGCCATTCTGTCCATCTGAATTGGGCGGCGTATACTTTGTGACTTTGTTCGTTTTAGGGTCCACCTTGACTAACTTACGATAATCTCTGGCAGTGAACTCCCCGGCCCATATGTTTCCTTCCTTATCCATAGAGATGCCATAAGTATCCGGAACGTCGGGGAAGTTCGTATACTTCCTTGTCTCTACATCAAACTTCTTTAGCGGCCGGCCCGAAGCCCAGATGTTCCCTTCCAGATCCATGAGGGACGTGTGAGTTCTCGGATTATCTCCTATGGATGGGGTGGTGGTATTGCGGAACTGGGGCCAGGGAGCGATCGTGTTTGCTTGCACCGGCCTCACTCCGTCATACACATCCTTATACACGGGGTCAAACTTTTCCGTGCGAGTATCGAATCGCGCCAATGCGTTTTGATTTGTTACGGTAAGCCAGACGGAGGAGCCGTCCTCCGTGGGGAATACTTCATGGATGTCAGGCTGGGTGGGATCATCTAATCGGAACGTCTTGAATTCGCCAGTATCCGGATTCAGCTTCGATAGCCCGCCCCCCATCGCCAGCCAAATGTTCCCGTTCTTGTCAGGTCTTCCGGTCCCTGGGCGATCCTTGGGATTCCCGGTCAACTGGTAATCGACATAGATAATATTCAGGGCATCATCACTCCAGCGGTCGTGTGCCTGCTTCACATCCTGGTATCCCGGTAATTGCGACGGCGATTGCGGAGTGTCGGAGTCTGGACCGAAGACGCTAGCCAAATAGGTTGCCGCTGAATCAGCGATTTCAGGCTTGATGTCAGCGACTCCTACTTGCCGCATCACGCCAATAGCATTCATCCAGCCGTCGAGATCGAGCCGCATCCCCCATTTACTCATGCCATGGCAGCCAAAGCATTGTTGCAGCAATACGTCTCTGCCTTTCGCCTCCGGTCCTGCCTTCGCCTGTGGCAATAGCATCCCGGCCTGGTACCTCGTCAGCTGACTCCATTGGACGGTGCCCTTCTGCATCGCAAAATTGATGGTTACCGTCTGCCCCTGATCTACCTTGACATCGGCCTGTCTGGCAGGGTCGCTCTTGTACTCGGTTGCCGTTGCCGAAACTTCATATGTGCCGGGGGGCAGGTTGTCGGCCCAATACTTCCCTTGATTGTTCGACAAAACGATCGTAGTCGTTTTGGTTTGTACATTCCGGGCCCGAACAAATGCCGCCTTAAAAGGGGCGCCATCCGGTCCCTTGATTGTCCCGGCAATCGTTCCTCCCGGAGCGGCATACCCGGCAATTGGAAATAGCGCAACAAACGCCAGACAGAGAAGCTTTCGCACTGTGTCCTCCTAAATGATTCAGCAAAAGTATGTTTGACACTATTTCCGTCAATTCATGGGCGCTGACGACATACCCTTGAACACAAACTTCTGGATTCGCCGGCAGCATTCGCCGGCAGTGAAATTATCGTTAACTTCCGTGGTGTAGAGATTGCCTTTCGAGTCGATCGACATATGATGGAGAATATTGAAATCCCCAGGCGCCTGGCTCAGCTTTCCGAATGAGTAGAGAATTTCAAGCGTCTTGCGCTCCAGCACCAGGATCCGCCCCTCGCTCCTGTCGGCGACATACAAAAACCGCTGATGCGGGTCAGGCGAAAAGGCCGTACTGGCGGTCGTGTGGCCATTGCCGCATTTCGGTGCCTCACATTCCCGGCCGATAAACACCTGCTGCACGAACTTGCCCTCGATCGTGAAAACCTGAAGCCGCTTATTGCCTCTGTCGGAGACATACACAAGCCCATCGTTCGATATTCTCGCAGCGTGCACGAGATTAAACTGCTGCGGGCCAAGATCATCTTTCGGGTCACGAGGACGAGTCGCTGCAGAGTCCGCGTTCCCGCTGGCCGATTGCTCACCGGCCTGTTTCGGATCGATGTCCACGGGCCGGTTGCCAAATGCGCCCCACATCCGTTTGAATACACCGGTATCTGCATCAAACACGATCACTCGCCGGTTGCCGTACCCATCCGCGACGAAGACTTCATTGGTCTTCTGGTAAACGAACGCGTCCGCCGGCCGGCTGAGATTGTTTGTGTCGTTGTTGCCCTTGCTTTGCCCGCTACGCCCGATTTGCATGATGAACTTCCCGTCCTGCGTGAACTTGAGAATTTGATTATCTGACTTGTCGTTGCCTCCAATCCAGACGTTCCCTTTATAATCCAGAAAAATGCCATGCTCGTTCGCCGGCCATTCATAGCCGTCGCCGGGGCCGCCCCAGCCTTTTATGAAGTTCCCCGAGGCATCGAACTCAAGCACCGGTGGGGCCGCCTGAGATTTCTGCGCAGGCCTCAACGTGCGTGGGCGCTGTACCATCCAGACGTGATCTTTCGCATCGACGGAAACGCTGGAGACTTCACCGAAGACCCAGTTATTTGGTATCTTCGGCCAGGACGGGTCCACCTGAAACACCGGCACTTCCCGCGCCCGGGCTTTGCGAGCCTTTGCGGCCAGAGGCGCCCCTGCTCTCCACGAACCCAGGCTGATGACGATGGTGACGAGCCCCAGCCAGGCGACGCCTGACCACTTTCTCTTCTTCAAGGCTGCCCTCCTCACTCGAACGCCGTGCCGGCGGCAAGATGTTCAAGTCTTCCGATGCGAATACTTGCTTCGCCAACAGCCAGCGGATAATCCACCACAGCTTATCCGGAATTTCCGATTTCAACTTTTTTAACTTTGAGCAGAACCATATGCCAGCCGCCCTCTGGTGTCAATCTCAGTTCGCCGTGGCCATGGTTGGGTGGCAAATGCGGTTCGTTTAGCAGTTCCGCTGACTGACTTGGTGTGGTTCTCCTCGCTCGCCAGCTGTGAGGCATCGTCTAAGTCTTCGCATCGAGCCAGCCGGTTATAAGCGGTCTGCTGAAACACGTCCATCAAGGCAAATTGTGTATTGCGCCCCGTTCGTCCCCGCATGTAGTGGCGATTCGTTTCGAGCGGTGGTATAAGTGTGAACAAAGACAAGTCAGAGGTGCAATGCAATGGCCAAACTCAAGAAAGTGGCAGTCGATCGTCGGAATTTCCTGAAGGGTGCGGCGGCCGGTGCGGTAGCGCTGGCTGCTAGCCCGGCGACTGTTGCTGCGCAGCAAGCCGAGCTGCGGCGGACCGTTCCGCCATCCATGTCGCCGGAAGCCGAAACCGGCACGCCCTCGCACGTTGAAGTTCTGACAGCGGATCGAACCGGGTCGGACTTTATGGTGGATGTGATCAAGTCGCTCGGTTTCGAATACGTTTGCGCCAATCCAGGCTCGAGTTTCCGCGGAATTCACGAATCCATCATCAACTACGGCGGGAACAAGAGCCCCGAGTTCATCACTTGCTGCCACGAAGAGTCGTCCGTCGGCATGGCCCACGGTTATGCCAAAGTCGAAGGCAAGCCGCTGGCGGTGCTCGCCCACGGGACAGTCGGCGTGCAGCACGCCGCGATGGCGATCTACAACGCCTACTGCGACCGCGTGCCGGTTTACGTCATTCTCGGGAACATCATCGATGCCACGAAGCGCGTACCCGGCGTGGAATGGACCCACAGCGTTCAAGATGCGGCGGCGATGGTCCGCGACTTCACAAAGTGGGACGATCTTCCAATCTCGCTCGAGCACTTCGCTGAGTCCGCCGTGCGAGCTTACAAGATTGCCATGACGCCGCCGACCTTGCCCGTCGTGCTCGTGGCGGATGGCGAGCTGCAGGAGAAGCCAATTTCTGCGGACGCGAAGATGCACATTCCGAAGCTCACGCATGCGGGACCGCCGCAGGGCGATGCGGGGGCGGTCGCCGAAGCGGCGCGGCTGCTGGTTGCGGCCGAGAATCCGGTCATTCTTGCCGACCGAATGGCGCGCACGCCCGCCGGCCTTGCCCATTTGATTGAACTCGCGGAGGCGCTGCAGGCGCCGGTAGTGGATCTGGGTGGGCGAATGAATTTCCCCACGAGGCACCCGCTCAATCAGGCCGAACGCTTTCGCGCACTCGTGGCGGACGCGGATGTGATCCTGGGCCTTGAGGTCGCCGATTTCTACGGCGCCACGCACAACTACCGGGATCAACTCGAACGCACCTCGCGGTCCATCACGAAGCCGGAAGCGAAACTCATCACGATTAACGCCAACGATCTTTACATCAAGGGCAACTATCAGGATTTTCAGCGCTATCCGGAAGTGGATGTGGCCCTCGCGGCGGATGCGGAAGCCACCCTGCCTTCGCTCACCGAAGCGGCCAAGCGATTGATCAACGACGATCGCAGACGGGCGCTCCAGGATCGGGGCGCCAGGTTGAAAGCGGCGCACCAGCAGTCTTTGGAGCGGGCGCGCGATGCGGCTGCATTCGCGTGGGACGCGAGCCCGATCAGTACGGCGCGCCTATCGGCAGAGCTATGGGCGCAGATCCAGGATCAGGACTGGTCGCTCGTCTCGGCTACACAGTTCGTTAGCCACTGGCCGCAACGGCTGTGGTCCTTCGATAAGCATTATCAATTCATCGGCACGGCGGGGGGCTACGGAATCGGCTATGGCGCGCCTGCCGCAGTGGGTGCCGCGCTCGCCAATCGCAAATACGGACGCCTGTCTGTCAATATTCAGAACGACGGCGATCTGATGTATGCCCCGGGTGTCTTGTGGACGGCCGCGCATCACCGCATCCCCCTGCTGAGCATCATGCACAACAACCGCGCGTACCATCAGGAGGTCATGCAGGTGCAGATCATGGCCGACCGGCACAGCCGCGGCGTCGCGAACTGTGGTATCGGAACTACGATCACCGGTCCCGACATCGACTACGCGAAACTCGCGCAGAGCATGGGCGTCTACGGTGAAGGGCCGATCTCCGACCCGAAGGACTTGGGGCCGGCGATCCGGCGCGCGCTCGACGTCGTCAAGCGCGGCGAACCCGCGATGCTGGACGTTGTCACGCAGCCACGATAGGGTGCGGGCTGTACTTACAGCCCGCCGGACTAAGGAGACGCGCGTGAAAAGATTCTGCATTACTAACGATCAAATTCGTCGCGCAGATCGCAGAATTTCGGTTCCGCTCGGAGGGCCGGGCCCCGACAAGGCCGGGATTTTCGACTTCTGCCCGGCCGAAGCGAAGGATTTCTTGAGGCGGCTTCAGCCGCTGAAGCTACGTTTGATTGCGACATTGCCAAGGGTGCTCCCTCTTCTCCTGGTAGTTGCGGCGCTGATTCTTGCGAGCCCTGCGGCGCGGGCTCAACAGCCGGGAGCCGAAACCGCCCCTGCTGGAAACGCGCAGACCGGAAAGAAGATATTCATGAACGATGGCTGCTACGAATGCCACGGACGGGAAGGGCAGGGCGCAACGCAAACCGGCGCAACGCGTATTGGCCCTCCTCAGCTTTCGCTTGAGGCTTTCCTGCGTTACGTCCGCCAACCTACGAACCAAATGCCGCCCTACACGAACAAGGCAGTATCCGACCAGGATCTGACGGATATCTACGCCTTCCTGAAAACAATCCCGCAGCCTCCAAAGGGAAAAGACATTCCTCTGCTCAACAAGTGATCGGTTTTTCCATCGCTCTGCGGGGTCGAGTCCTGTAATATATGTTTGCCTCGTACCTATTTTGCGCAGAACCCGAGGCAAGATTTGCAGGTGTTTTGGCGTTTGGCCCCGCCGTATCTGATGAATATCTTCGACATGAGTATTTATCCTGGTCGAATTCAAGTCACATAGGGGCAACGAAGACTTTTCCGTCTGGGACACCTGAATTGAGGAAAGATCATGAGTGGAGCTACCGCAACTCGTACTAAAGTTCAAAACTACATCGATGGCCGTTGGGCCGAATCGAAGTCCGCGGAGTGGCGTGATGTCGTCAATCCAGCTACGGGCGAGGTCATCGCGCTAACACCTTTAACGACTGTTGCCGAAGTTGCAGCTGCAGTCGAATCGGCAGCCACCGCCTATCGCGCATGGCGCTGCACGCCTCCGGAAGACCGCATTCAACCGCTCTTCAAGCTGAAGCAGCTGCTCGAAGACCATGTGGACGAGCTAGGCCGCATCATTACGCAGGAAAACGGCAAGACGTTTGCCGAGGGCAAGGCAGAACTGCGCAGGGCTATCGAAAATGTGGAGGTGGCTTGCGGCATCCCGATGATGATGCAGGGCTACAACCTCGAAGATGTGGCTCGCGGCATTGACGAGACGATGATCCGCCAGCCGCTGGGGGTTGTGGCTGCGATCACGCCATTCAATTTTCCCGGAATGATTCCGTTCTGGTTTCTGCCCTACGCCATTGCGACCGGCAACGCTTTCATATTGAAGCCGTCCGAGCGTGTACCGCTCACCATGATGCGAGTGTTTGAACTGCTCGACCAGATCGGATTGCCCAAAGGGGTCGTCAATCTGGTGAATGGCGGAAAAGGTGTGGTAGACGCACTTTTGGATCACCCCAAAATCCGCGCCATCAGCTTTGTAGGCTCGACTCCCATCGCGAAATACGTTTATGCACGTGCTGGCGCCAACGGGAAACGGGCGCAGTGCCAAGGTGGCGCGAAGAACCACGTCATTGTCCTGCCCGATGCCGATATGAAAATGGCTACCCAGATCATCAGCGACAGTGCTTTTGGATGTGCTGGCCAGCGTTGCCTGGCAGTTTCGGTCGCGGTCACGATTGGTGAGGCGCAAAAGAGTTTTCGGGATTCCATCACCGAAGCCGCCGCGTCGTTGCGGGTGGGCAATGGCCTGGAAGAAGGCGTGCAGATGGGGCCGGTCATCAGTCCGCAGAGCAAGTTGCGAGTCGAGTCTCTGATCGGAGTTGGTGAAAAGCAAGGAGCAAAGATCCTTCTCGATGGCCGGAATGCGAAGATCCCAAAACACGAGTCAGGAAGTTTTGTGAATCCAACGATTTTGGACGAAGTGCCAGCGTCAAGCGAACTGGCCGATACGGAAATCTTTGGTCCGGTACTGAGCTTAGTCCGCGCCAACGACATGAACGAAGCGCTGGCGTTCTTGGAGCGCAGTGCATACGGCAATCAGGCTTCGCTTTTCACCTCGAGCGGGGCGGCGGCACGCCGATTCCGTTACGAAGCGCCAGCAGGCAACATCGGCATCAATATCGGTGTAGCCACGCCAATGGCTTATTTCCCGTTCAGCGGATGGAAAGACAGCTTTTTCGGTGACATGCACGGACAGGGACGCGACGCCATCGAGTTTTACACGGATAAGAAGGTCGTCATCGAACGCTGGGGAGACGAACACTCACGGAAGTTCTGAACGAAGTGCCGCAGGAGCGCAGGCTTGCCGTTGTCCTTCGCCAAAATGCTGGCACGCGTGCTCAACACGTGGCTGGGGTGAAGACTGCCGGGGCAGCTCCAAATCAACGACGTTAAAGAACGCGAAGTTAATTCTGCGGCGGTGAGCCCGCGCGGGTGAGTTGCACGAGCGATTCGGAAGAAGATGGCGGCGCGGCGACCGGCTTCAGAGTTTGCGGGCCCCGCCAATTGTCCACGACGGCGATCTGCTGTACACAGGATACCGTGCAGCGCGGCGCGCAGTGTTTCCTCGTAAAATATTCGCGACGGCGATCTTCAGCCGTGTATTTTTCAAGCGGCACTCCGGGATATCCGCGCTGCTGCGAGCACCAATGCACCAATCCATCCTCGCAGATGTAGAGATAGCGAGAGCCGGAGCGGCATCGCCATTCGTTCGGCTTTCCTTTCGCGATGTTGTGCTGGAACCGATTGAGACGTGAAAACGACCGTTTGCCCATCCCCATGATCTCTTCGAAGATTTCGGTCTCGCGGGTTCCGAGCGGCTTCAATTGTCCCTGGCCGTCGTGCAGGATGCCCACGGTGCTGGTGAAGTCCAGTTCCTGCGCGCGGCGAGCGACCGCGAGCGCATCCTCTGGATTTTTCACGCCGCTGCCCAGCACCGAATTGATGTTCACCTGAAATACGGCGTGCTCCGCCAGCAGCTTCAATTTCTGGTCGAGCACCTTGAGGCTTTTCTTTGAAACTTCGTCGGGCATCGCGTTATCGATGCTGATCTGCAGGTACTCGAGCCCCGCGCGATTCAGCCGCTCGATGCGCTCGGCGGTCAGCAGGTAGCCGTTCGTGATGATGCCTGTGAGGATTCCGTGGTTGCGCATGCGTGCGATGATTTGGTCGAGGTCCGGATGCAGCAGCGGCTCCCCGCCGCTGATCGTGATGACCGCGGTGCCCATCTCCGCCAGACGGTCGATCCGACGGAACATTTCCGCGATGTCGACCGGCTCCGAGAAATCATCGAATTCGTTGCAATACGTGCAGGCAAGATTGCACCGCCTGATCGGAATGATGTGCACCAGCAGCGGATGCCGCGTCGATACCAGCCCCTTCGCGACGCCGAGCAGTTCGCGCACACGCGTGCGCACAAACCTCAATCGCCGCCGCGTGCGGGTGCTAAGTGGCATTGCTAAACTATACAGGGATTTGGAGCGGTTTTGAACCCACCCGGATTCTGGAGACGTGCATCAGTTCCAAGTGAAGACGAGCCCTGGATATGCGATGTCGCATGTCCCCTATCCGGCCTCCGGCCGTCACTTGGCGCACGATCTTGTGCAGAACATCTCGCAGTCTTGGTACACTACGCGCAGCTACGCGGGAGGTGACACGTGCCCGAAGCCCTCAACCAAGTAAACAAACGAGAACCGTTCCGGCGCCTAATCTTGCAAGTAATGGCAGTGCTCCTCCTGAGCTTGCTTGCTGCTCATGGCGCGTTTGCGCAGAAAGTCACCGTCGAATTCGACCAGGCCGCCGATTTTAGCAAGTACAAGACCTTCGCCATCCGTGAAGGCCAGTTGAACAGCAAGAATCCTGCTCTGTACAGCGATCTTGTCAAAAAGCGTATCGACGCCGACATCGAAAGGTATCTGACGGCCAAGGGTCTGATGATGGTGTCGTCCGGGCGATCCGATCTCAACGTACGATACCAATTCGGGACGGCCCGCAAAGCGGAAGTTGAGAGGTACCCTGCCGGATGGTACGGCATGGGCACACGCATCGTGAGAGTGCCGTATAGCGAGGGCACCCTGGTCATCGATCTGCGAGACCCCAGCACGCGTTCCCTGATCTGGCGCGCCATCGCCAGTGAGGAAAAAAGCGATGCCACGAAGATCGAAGGCAAACTGGATGATATAGTCAAAAAGTCCATAGATAAATATCCGCCCAAACAGAAGTAGCGTTCGAATTCGGTGCGCGCCCGGACGGGCGCGACCATGACGGCGCGACAAGCTTTGTGCCACCAGGAGGGATGATGTTACGTGCAATAGCTTTTCTCTTCGTGTTGTTGCTTCCGCACCTATCTATGGCGCAGGGTTCGGAGCCGGCAGGTATTCCTGGAGTGACAGCTCCAGACGCGGCAGTCGAACTGGTCAAGGAAGGATTTGTGTTTATCGAGGGGCCGGTCGGCCGATCTGACGGTGGTATCAACTTTTCGGATCTGCGCGTGAGCCGGATCTATCGTCTTGATCAGAATGGCGGAATCGCCATCTTTCGGGAAAACACTAACGGGACTAATGGGCTAGCCCTCGACCGGAGGGGCAACTTATTGGCGGCTGAAGGCGACGGCAAACGCATTATCCGGATGGATAGCCACGGGACAGTGACACCAATCGCAACACAGTCGACAACGGGCGAGTCATTCCTTGCACCAAATGATCTCATCGTTGATCGACGTGGCGGCATTTACTTCACTGACCCTGGCCCACGACCCATCGTGCCGGGCCGGAAAGCGTACGTGTACTATTTGCCCGCTGGCGCTAAACGGCCTGTTGTCATCGATGATGAAATCGCGCGGCCTAACGGCCTCACCTTGACGGCCGATGGCAAGACGCTCATCGTCGATGACACGGTTGGCGACACCGTTTATGCCTTCAGTGTTGAGGCCAGCGGTACCGTCAAGGCCAAACGGCCGTTTGCCCGTTTGCACAACATCCCGCCGGGACAAGAAAGCGTGGCAGACGGCATGGCGCTCGACCGTGATGACCGGGTGTATGTGACGACCGTCACTGGTGTCCAAGTGTTCGACAAAGCGGGGCAGTACCTTGGGACAATTCGGGTTCCGCGCCAGCCAGCCAATCTTGCATTTGCGGGACCGAACAAACGGACGCTCTATATCACAGCCCGGGAAGGTCTGTACCGATTGCAAATGCTCTCTCAGGGGCCGGATCGACCGGGAAAGTAAGGCATTGTGAGCGCCTGCGGTGTTTGCAAGGACGGACGACTTCTCACCTGAAGGTGTGCACGTCGCCGGTGCCTACCATGGCGCTGGAGCCGGCGGCGCAATGGGCGGTACGAACCACCGCGTCAAGAGCCCCCGGCATCAGGCGTAACCTGTCCCACACCGCCCGCTGGAGTCCTAGTAACGCAGCGTTGATCCACCGGCCCGGTCGCCCCAAACTCTGGATAAACGCGGGGGATAAAGGCGCATCCCTTCGATAGGGTCACACAGTCATTCGAACTGGGCTTGTTGCCAACTAGCAGCACGATTCCGAGCGTTTCGTTGCGCAACTCGGAGGCTATTACGATTGTGGTACCATAAGCTACCGTTGATATTCAAAGGCGTGTAGCTCACCCTCGACCTCCTGTATTGTGACGCGCGAAGGATAGTGAAAGGCCAATGGGTCTACTGTCTAGGCTTTTCGGGTCAAGGAAATCTGCCCGGAAGGGCCCTCCCGAACACGAGGTAATCGTTCACTTTTCATACGGTTCCACAAACTTACAGCACATGTATGCACTAGAGGATTTACTTCGACATGCAATTTCTGAAGCTGCCGCGGGTGAATACGACGGTCACGAGATGGCTGGGGACGGAAGCGACGGATTTTTCTATATGTACGGCCCGGATGCTGAGGTTCTGTTTCGTGTGATTAGCCCCGTGCTGGCAGCATCCTCTTTCATGCGCGGCGCGACTGTTACGTTGTGGTTCGGCCCACCAAAGAGAAGAACTCGCAAACGTGTCATCCAGCTTGACGCTTAGCCCTGCGCCAAGGCGGGTCTATCCCCCGCGTGTGTGCATTTCGAGATGCGGGTCCTGACGAAGCTGCTCGATGCCGACGAACACGCCGCGATGGCCCGTAGCTGCTCGCAACTCGGCTCCGCGGTCGTTGCGTCCTCGCCAAACTGACGCGATGCGTGCGGCGAGATCCTCGGGCGAGGCTCCCGCGCGCAAGATCTGGCGGAGATCAATGCCCGCCTGCGCGTAGAGGCAGAGATACCAGAGGCCGTCGGCCGTCAGGCGGCTGCGGTCGCAGCGCCGGCAGAAGGGCGTCGTAGTTGAAGCGATGATGCCGAAGACGGTCCCGTCGGGAAGCCTGAAACGCTCGGCGGGCGCGGATGAATTTTCGGCGAGCGGCGTGATCGCGCCGTAGCGCTTGACGAGCCGCTCGAGCATTTCCGCGCGGCTGAAAACTTTGTCGAGCGACCACTCCGTCGCGCCGCCCACGTCCATGTATTCGATAAAGCGCACCTCGGCGCCGGCCTCGCGGCCAAATTCGATCAGATCGGGAAGCTCGTCGTCATTGACGCCGCGCAGCACGACCGTATCGATCTTAGTCTTCGCAAAACCAGCGCTGCCCGCGGCTGCGATCCCTGCCAGCACCTGCGCGTGCGTGTCACGGCCCGTGAGCGCGAGGAAACGTTCCGGACGCAGCGTGTCGAGGCTCAGCGTAACGCGGTGCAGCCCCGCAGCGCGCAACTCTTCGGCGTGCTCGGAAAACAGGATGCCATTGGTCGTGAGCGCGAGATCGCGAATGCGCGGGTTGGCGGCGAGCATCCGCACGAGCCTCGCCAGATCGCGGCGCAACAGCGGCTCGCCTCCCGTCAGGCGCACGTCCTCGACGCCGAGCGATGTGAACACATCCACCAGCCGCGCGATTTCCTCAAATGTGAGCAGTTCTTCCCGCGGCAGCCAGATGTACTCCTCCTGCGGCATGCAGTAGTCACACCGCAGGTTACACCGGTCTGTTACCGAAACGCGCAGGCTGCGCAGCGGCCGGCCGAGCTGGTCGGCGGGAGCGCCCCCTGCAGACACGTCCCCCGGAGTCTGGGCATCGGGAAGCATCGCTCTATGTTAGGTTGTGCGCGACGGGGCGTCAACCATGCGGTCAGAATGAGCCAGTAGTCGCGAAGGAGGAGGCAAGAGGCAGGAGGATCTCTACCCCTCATCCTTGTACTGCTCTTTGAGCTTAGCGACGACCGCGGGGTCGGCAAGCGTCGTGGTGTCGCCCAGGATGCGGCCTTCGGCGATGTCGCGGAGCAAACGGCGCATGATCTTGGCGCTGCGCGTCTTGGGCAGCTCAGAGGTGAAGAAAATATCGTCGGGCCTGGCGATGGAGCCGATTTTCGTGGACACGTGATTCTTCAATTCCTCTTTCAGCGCATCACTGTATGGGATGCCTTCCTTCAGTGTGACAAATGCGGAAATTCCCTGGCCCTTGATTTCGTGCGTCTTGCCGATGACCGCGGCTTCGGCCACGGAAGAGTGGT